>CAYLJT010000227.1:0-10691 GCA_964383995.1 uncultured Polyangiaceae bacterium | reverse complement strand
GCACGGCGTAGAAGGGCTGCCCTCGTACGGCCCCCATCGCGGGAGCCCTGCCCGCCGGCGGCGAGGGCCTCGGCGAGGAGCGTGCGAACCGCGACGCCGCCGGACGCTTCGTCCCCCGCGCGGGCCGCGCTTTCGAGGGCCGCCAGCGTGTCTTCTTGGACGCCGCCGCCGGAAAGCGCGAGCTCGAAGAAGCCCCGCGCACGCTCGGTGGCGCCGTGCAACACCGCCACCTGCGCGGCCTGAGCGAGGGCTGCCAAACGATCGGCCGGCGCGCGACAACGGCCCACTTGACGCTCGTAGAGGTCGATGAGGTGCCCGGGCGCTTGGGTCAGCGCGGCGAGGCGCTGCAGCAGCGGCTGCGCGTCGGCGGGCGAAACGCTGGGAAGCCCGGCCTCACCGTGTCGAATGGCGTCGACGTCGGCCACGCCGGCGGTGAGCTGGACCTCGGCCTGCCGCACGAGCTCTTCGGCGCGTGGCGAGCCCGAGAGGTCCTTTGCCAGGATTTCGTGGGCTGCGCCGAGGGCGTCGAGATCGCGCTGCCGCACCGAGATTTCTTCGAGACGTTGGGCTAGATCGGCGTCCGCCGAACGGGACCGCGCGAGTTCCAACGCCACCCGAACGGCGTCGGGCTCGCGGCCAATTTCGAGGAAGCGATCGAACGCGGCCCGGAGGGCCACGGTGCGCTCGGGGCCAAGCGAGGACTCGTGCCACGCCACGAGCTTCATCGCGACGACGCCCTTCCAACCGAGCTTGTCGCCCAACGCGACGTACGCCTCTCGACATGCTTCGTCGCCCTGGTCGGCGAAACGTTCGAGGGCCGCCAGGGCCTCGTCGCCGCGGTTCAGCTTGTCGCTGAGGATCTCGGCCAGGCGGAGGGTCATCCGGGACGCTTCATCCTCGTCGCCCTCGACCTCGATGAGCGAGGCCTTGAGCGACGCGACCCTGGGCCAATCCTCGATGATCTCGGCCAAACGCTCGAGCCGCGCGATGGCGTCGTAGTCCTCGGGATCCGCCTCGTGAACGATGGTGAGCGCCGCGATGGCGCGTTTTGGATCGTCGAGCGAGCCTTCGTAGAGCAGCGCCAAGCGCCCTGCGACTTCGACCCGGTCGTCTCCCTCCACGACGTCGAGCATGCGCTCCAAGGCCACGGCCGCGCCCGCGAGGTTGTCACGCCGTTCTTCCAAGTCGGCGATGGCGAGCAAAGCCTCGCGGCATTTGGGATCGATGGCCGACAGGATCGCTTCGTAGCGCTCGACGGCCGAATCGACGTCTTCGAGCTGGTCCGCAAAGAGGCCGGCTTCGCGCAGCGCCAACGCGAGCTTCGCGGCCGGATCGGTGGTGACCGCTGTAAGCCTCCGCAGGAGGTCCGCGCACTCGCCGAAATCGCCGCGTTGCTCGGCGTCGGCGACGAGCTCCGTGAGAGCGTCCGCGTCGTCGCCATCGCTCAACAGCAAAAGCAGGCTCTCGCGGGACCCCTCGGCGTCGCCTAAACGGCGCTGAATAGCCGCCGCGTCCCTGCGCGCGCGCACGCGCGCCCCCTTGTCGAGCAAGGCTTCGGCGCGACGCAACAAGAAGGCTACGAGGTCGGAGTCGCGTTCTTCGCGGGTCAGCAGCTCGGTGAGCGCCTGCGCGTGATCCTCGCGGGTCGGATCGAGATCCGACGCGCTCTCCAGGCGCGTGATGGCTTCGGCGACGTCGCCCGCCTGTTGGTAAAGTTGAGCGGCCTGCGCGAGGAGGGCTGCGCGGTCGGGCCCGGAGGTCAGCTCGGCGCGTTGGTCAACCGCGAGCGCCGCATCCAGGGGCTTGTTCGCTTCCCGGAACGCCCGCTCCGCCATCTCCCAGAGCTTGCTGTCGTTGCGCGCCTTGGCGGCCTCCACGAAGGCCTCGCCTGCAGCCGCGTGATCGCCCGTTTTCAGGCGCAAATCGCCCAGTTTTTCGAAGAGCGCTGCGCGGGTCCCCGGGTCTTCCACGGAACCCACGTTCTCGACGATCGTGTCCACCGCGAAGTCGAGGCGCTCGCCCTTTTCGAAGAGCTTGATGGCCGTCTGAATGGCTCCATCGTCCCCCGGCGTGAGCGCCGCGATGCGCCCCCAGGCCTCGCCCGCGGCGATGGGGTCCTTACGCTTCTGCTCGTGGAGACCGGCGAGCTTCTTTTCGAGGGAGATCTTGAGCTCGACGTCGGGCGCGCTCATGGCGTCCTGCTCGAGGACCGCCGCGAGATCGTCCCAACGGCTCGCTTTCTCCAGCAGGCGCCGAAGTTGATCGCGGGCCTGCTCATCCGCCCGATCGATTTGACAGATCTGCTTCCACGCAACGATCGCCGTCTCGAGATCACGTAGCTGGGACTCGCAAAGACCGGCCACATCGCGGAGCTGGGCCTTGCGGGTCTCGGCGGAGACGGACGGCACCCGGGACGCCGCCAACAGCACGTCTCGAAGCTCGGTGTACATGCGCTTTTGGCGCAGGTAGTCCTCGACCCACGAGAGCGCTTCGGTGTTCGCTGGGTCGATTTGCAGCGCATCGCGGTAGCGCTGGAGGGCCTGCGGTTTGCGACCCTTTTGCGCATCCGCCTGGGCCTCGTCGAGGATGGCTCGCAGATCCCCCGCGGGGACCGAGGAGCCCAGGCCGGGACCGCTCGTCGAGCCGCGTTCGACGGGGCTCGGCACGCTCGCCGAAGGACGCTCGACAGGGCTCGGCACGCTCGCCGAAGGACGCTCCACCGGGCTCGGCACGCTCGCCGAAGGACGCTCTGCCCCGACGGCGTGCTGCCCGCTCGCCGACGAAGGCGACACGGGAGTCGCGGGCTGCCCGCGCGAGGACGACGGACGCTCCGGCGGCGGCATGGGCGGAGCGATGGGCGGCGGCGGCGGAGGCACGCTTCCCACCACCGCGCGCGCTTCGTTGGCCATGAAGCCGTTCGGGTTGGCGCGCAAGTAGTCGAGGTAGTTGTTCTTCAGCTCGGCGGTGCGGCCGAGCCGCTTGGCATAATGATCGGCGAGCTGCATGGCCCGATCGTGGCCGGGCATGATGCGCAGCGCAGACTGCGAGTATGACATTCCGTACTCACCGTCATACATCTCGGCGAGCTGCACAAAGGCCGCCGATCCCGCCGTTCGTTCCGCCTCGCCGACCATCTGCCCGGCGTCGATGTGCTCGAGGACGGCCACGCCAACCTCTTGCATCAGCGCTACATCGCTGGGCTTTTGCGCCAACGCTCCGCGCAGAGCCTCGACCGCCCCCGTGCGATCGCCCATGCGCTTGCGGATCTCCGCCTCGTCGCGAAACAGCGCGACCTTGCGATCGACGTCGTCGACGATGGCCTGCTCGGCCGCGAACAAGGGCAGCGCGTCGGCGAGCTGCTGCTGCGCCTTGTACATCTCGCGCGCCGAGTAGATGGCGAAGACGTTCTCTGGATCGAGCTCGATGAGGCGCTTCCAGTTTTCGAGGGCCCGCTCGGGCCGCGTGAGCGGTGGCTCGCTCCACAAGCGACCGAGCTCTTCGTGGAGCGCCATGAGCTGGCCGCGCACCTCCGCTTTGTCGAACAGCAAGGGCGTGAGGGCCTTCACGAGCCGCTCCAACAACGCGACGAGGGCCTTCTGATCGCCCTTGTCCCGATAGAGCTGCGACAAGCGCTCGGCCGCGCCGCGATGCGTGGGATCGCGCTCGATCGCGAGCATGAGCACATGCGCAGCACGGTGCGCGTCCCCCATGGTCGTCGACCAAACCGCCGCCGCCTCACTCAGCCAGTGGGCCGAATAAGCCGGGTCGGCGGTGCGTTCACCCACCTGTTCGAGCAGCATGCCATACGCCCTGGGGTCGGCACCGCCCGCCTGGTGCGCGAGCCTCAAAGCATCCTCGTCGTGCGGATTGACCACGAGGCGTTGGACCAGCATTTCCATGTCGCGGCTATCCATCGTCGCGCGGCGAAGTTACACGTTCGCCCCAAGGTCGTACAGGATAAGTGCGGCGTTCTTCAGGGCCCCGCGAGGGCGCTATTTGGGCTCTCGCTCGGGAGGCGTCGGGCAAGCTCGGCGAGGGCCGAACGAAAGGCTTCCGCCGTCGCTGGCCGCTCTCCGGGGCGTTTGGCCAAGGCAGCCCCGACCAGGGTCGAAATAGGCTCCGAAATGTGGGCCCCAGGGGCCACCGCGCAAGCCGACGGGACCGGCTGAAAGCGGTGGGCGTCCATGACCGCCCGTGCGTCGCGGCCTCCGAACGGTGGGGCCCCCACCAGCATGTGGAAAAGTAGCGCGCCCGCCGCGTACACGTCGGTAGCGGGGCTCAACGGCTCACCCCGCACGCGCTCGGGCGCCATGTAGAGCGGTGTTCCCAGCCCGGCCGCCCCGGGATCGTCGGCGCCGTGCATGGCGAAATCCAGGAGCCGCACGTCGGGGCCCGGCGCCGAGCCCACGAAGGCCACGTGCTCCGGCTTCAAATCGCCGTGCAAGACGCCGCGTTCGTGCGCCCGCGCGAGAGCACCAAGCACGCCGTCGGCCACCTGGAGGGCCACCCGCTGCTCCAAACGGCCGGCCGAAAGACAAAGGCTCAAAGAAGGGCCGGTCACCAGCTCCATCGCCACAAAAAGGCCCTTTTGGGGGATCACGTCGTCGGCCGGGTCGAGGAGGTCACCCGCCCCGCGCAGGGCGGCGGTGGTTTGCCCGTCGAGCCGTTCGATGGCCCTGCGCATGGCCTCGAAGCGTATGCGTCGCGCGTCGACGTCGGGACCCCAGGGGCGAAACACCTTCACCGCCACCCGATCTCCGACCTCCGCGTCGCGGGCGCCGTAAACGATGCCGGTCGAGCCTGCGCCCAGCCGACAGTCCAAGGCAAAACGCCCTCCGAGCACCAGACCCAACAGGGCATCGCCGTCCCCCGCGCGAAAGGCCTCCTCTGCGATCAACGCCACGCCGTGACGGGAGCACACCGCGTGGTCTTCCGAACCGCACGCGGCTTCGCTTCGACAACGGGGACACCAGAGCGAGGCCCTGACCATGGAAGCATCGTGGGGGTCCCGCGCGCCGCGATGCAAGCGGGCGTGCGACGTTTCGAGGCCCTGCTATCGTGATGGTCGCGTGTCGCCCTCGCCTGGAGCACCCCGCTGGGATCCGTACCTCGTGCAACCCCGAGGGGCGGGCAAGCCTACCTACGCGCCGCTCGCCATCGTCGCCTTGGTCGTCGCGCTCCTCGGTCCTGTCTCGGTCATCGGTCCAGCGGGCGCCGTCGCCGCCGTTTTGTTGGGCATTTTCGCGCGACGCACGGTCGAGCGTGGGGGGCCGACCCTGCGCGGGCGCGGGCTCGCGAATGGCGCCATTGCCCTCGGTGCGTTAGGTGTCGTCGGCTGGGCGGGGGTGGGCGTCATGGCGCTATCGCAGCACCCCGAAGTGATCTCGCGCTCGCCGCTCGGACCGATGTTGGCGCCTGCCAATGCCCCGCCTGCCATCGCGGCGCCCTCGGACACGCGGATCACCAAGGTCGGAAAAATCACGGTCGTCGACGTGGGCGCGTCGGTCGTCTCGCTGGAAGGCGAGCTGGTTCGCCAGGTCTTCGACGCGACCCGCGAGGGCGAGCGCGTGCTGCTCATGACCACCGACGGGGGCTGTGAACCTTGCCGCGGCGTGGACGCGTCGCTCCCCGACGCGGTCATGCAAGAAGCCCTCGACAAGGTGCGCCTGGTGCGCGTCGACATCCCCACGTTCTTCGAAGCGCTCGACGATCTCGGCATCTTCTACGACCGCTACCCCGGCTACTTCTTGCTCGGCGCGGACGGTCGACCGAGCGACGGGATCGACGGCGGCGAGTGGGGCGAGGACATCCCCGCGAACATCGCGCCCGTCCTCGGACCCTTCTTGCGGGGGGACTATCCCCATCGAAGAACCCCCTGGGTGCCCGAGAAACGCGGCCTCACGTTGTGAGCTCCGGGGGCGCGCAAGGTGCGCCCCTTGACGATGGGATACGAGGCTCGGATTCTCGAACGCCATGCGTCGTTATCTTCGCCCCGCGGTGTTCGTCGTTTGCGTGGTGCTGAGCGTGGCTTCGATCGCCAACGTGTACAGCGACAACACCGAGGTGGAGGCCCTCGCGCGCAAGGTCGCGTGCGATCCCGAAGTGACGTGCGCGGGCACCGTGACCTTTATGTCTCGGACACCGTTCTCGCAGACCTTCGAGCTTGCCATCAAGAAGAGCTCGGTGCGCGTGACGTGCACGCGCTCGGCGTATCTGTTCGGCGACTACACCTGCGTGAAGTAGTCGGTCAAAAGCCGACCGCGATGGTCACCGCGCCGAGCACCCACGGGGACGAGCTCGGGACGTTCTCGCTGACCACGGCCGGGATCGCGCCCGTTACGTCGACCGCGAGGCGCGCGTCGGCCCCCGAGAGCGGCAACATCACACCGATGCCACCGCGCACAACGCCGATGCCGAGCCACGCGCCTTCGCCCTCCACAAGGTTTCCGTCGTCATCGAGGCTGCTCGATGTCCTCGCCACGCCTGCACCTGCGCCGATGACCGGGCGGACTCGCGAAGAGCCGCCGAAGTCCACGGTGATTTCCCCGGTGTATTGGGCCAAGCCTTCGGTGTCGCCGACGCTCAACCACGCGCCCGTCAAACGAAAGCCCGTCGGACCTCGACCAAAATCGATCGCGGTGAGCAGCCCTGGCGAGGCCGAGTCCGCGTCGAGCTTCCCGACCGGTCCCACGGCGATCCGCACGCTGCTGCGCGAGAGCGGCAGCGACGGAAACGGCTCGGGATCGCGGTTTTCGTAGTCGTCGTAGCGATCGCCGTCGGGGATCGGCACGGCCACGCCGTCGTCGTGCGGGGGCCTCGCGAAACCGTCGGCCCGCGCGACCTCGGCGCTCGCGACGGCGCCCGCGACGATCGCGAGGCGCAAGAGGGTGTGGAGCAAGCGGCGGGAGCTACGGGCGGAAGCGAAGGGGCGGAGGCTCGTCGTTCTCATGCAGCGAGAACGGCCCGGCTCTTTCGACCTTACACCTCAAAATCCGCCACCCACACCCAGGCTCGGCAGCACGATGGGACCTATCTCTTCGCCGCCGCAGCCGATGCCGAAGCTCGTGCCGAGGAAGTCGGCGGCGCGGCAGTCGACGTCGATGATCTCCTTGCTCAAGGTGACGTTGAGCCCCTCCAAGACGATCGTCACATAGCCCGTTTCGCCGACCACGAAGCGCCGTTCCAAACGCGCATCGACCCGCGCAAACGCGGGCCTCCGCAGCACGTTGCGGCCCCCCACCAGCGTGGGCTCGTCGGGGTGCTCCGGGTCGTCGAAGCGCACGAGCGAATAGGGCCTGCCCGAATACGCGGACACGCGCACGCCCGCCGACCAGCCCTCGGCGAAGCGATAACCAAGGGCCGCGTGGAGCACATGCGGTCGATCGAAATCGGCGAGGACCGTCTCTCCGAGATACGTGCGCTCGGAGCGCGACCACGTGTACGAGAGCAGGCCGCCCACCGACTCGGAGAAAGCGCGCGCGAAGACCAGCTCGAGACCGTACGAGCGTCCTTCGGCGCGCGCGTCGACCTCGCACGTCGTGAGCTTCGCGCTGCACGTCGCGGCGCCGTCCGCGAGGCCTTCGTAGACGTGGTAGTAGCCCCCGATCGAGGCTGAAATACCGCTCGGCAATTGGAGCTCGAAGGCCTGCCCCAATTGCTTCGCCTCCTCCAAGCCATTTTTTACGCCCGTCGGCGCGAGCCCAGGCAAGGTGAGAAATGCGGAAGGACGTTCGTGCGCGAGCCCCACGCGCGTCGTGCTGGTGACGGCCGGGAGCAGGCCGAAACGCAGGCTCAAACGCGGATCGAGCGCGAAGCGGCCGTTGCCGTTTTCAGAGAACGAGTCGAGGCGTAGGCCAGGCACGAGCTCCCACGTCTTGCTCGGCGCGAGGCTCGCTTCGACGTAGCCACCGAAGGTGCCCGCGCTGCGCGAAGGAAAGAGCTCCGCAAAACGAGCACCATCCTTGGGCGTTTCCTTCACGATTTCGAGGGTGAAATCCTCGACCAGCGCGTCGGCGCCGCCACGCAACACCAGCTCATCGGCGATGGGCAGCTCGACATCGCTGCGCACATCGAGGCTCCGCGACGACACCTGCGTGCTGCCATCGAGGAGGCTCTGGTCGACACCGCCCGTCACCGCCAAGCGCGCGCTCACCGCGCCCTCTTCCGCTTGTTTTCCGCGGCCATGATCCAGCCGCAGCGACAGCCGGTGAAACGACGACGCGAACACCGAGCGCTCTTCGCCTTCGTCCACATCGGCCAGATAGTCGCGGCTTCCGAAGCCGAGGACGCTCACGCGATCCGAGGACGAGAGGCGCAGCGAGGCTCCCAGTTGATAGTCGCCGTAAAACAACGCGACCTCCTCCGACAGCGCCTTGAAGAGCGGCGCCGTGTGCGAAATGCGCCCCGCGCCGAACACCGACGCGCGACCGTCGGCGAGCGGCGATTCGACGAACGCCGACACGTCGTACAGCCGCGCAAAGCCCTCCGCGCGCAGGTGATCGGACGGCTCGCGCAGAGGCGCAGACACCACGCCGCCCACGCGCCGACCGAAGCTCGCCGGGTAAGCGCCCGCGTACACATCGACCGAATCGAGCAACGCCGGATGAATCACCGAGGGCCCCGCGCCCACGTGGAACAACAGCGGCACCGACACACCGTCCACGAAGTAGCCCGTCGCTCCGGGCGGCGCACCGCGCACGAAAAAGAACGGCATCCCGCTCGCAAACGAAGAGACGCCCGGAGAGAGCTCGACGGCACGAAACGGCTCTCCGAAGACCCCCGGCAGGCTCGCGACATCGCGCTGCGAAAAACGGCGATCGGGGGGCAGCTCGGCGGACGTCGACGCGGTCCCTCGCACCACCACCTCGATGGGCTTGGGCGCGGCCGGTGTCTCGGACATTTTCTCGCCTGCGGCAGGCGCCGAAGAGGGCTCGGGCTCGGGGTTCGTTTGCCCCGGATGAAACGGCACGCGCAGACGCAGTCGAGACGGTATGCGTCGCCCCGCGCGCGTCGCCGGTTGGTACGTGAAGCGACGCGCCGCATCGGCCGCGGCATCAGCGAAGGGCTCGCTGCCCTCGCGCACCACGACGTCGAGCACCTTGCCCGTGGCGTCGAGGCTCACGTCGAGCACCACCACGTGCTCCCCCTCCCCGCCCGCCGGATACGCCGCGCGCACCGGGCCCACCACGCGAGCCGGCGTCATGGCCTGAACCTTGGGCTTCAGCGAGGTCGTCTTGGGCTTCGGATCCGCGGGCGCAGGCGGCTTATCGGGGGTCTGCGGCGTCGTCTTCGCAGGGGGCTTCGCGGGGGGCTTGGCGGCTGGCTTCGTAGCCGGTTTGCGCGGTGGCTTCGCGGGTGGCGGTGCTGCGGACGAAGCGGAAGCGTTCGGCGGCGGCTCATCGTCGTCGTAGACATCCGAGCCTGCCGCGGGCGTTTGTGCGCGGGCCATCGCCGCGCAAAGCGGAGCGAGCGCCGCGAGCACGAGCGCGACGAAACGGGATCGGCCGAGGCGCGCGGACATTCGAGGGCCCTACGGTACCATCGGCGCCCGCGTTGGATCGCGCCTTCCTACAGCGTGAGATAGGTGTGATCTTTGAGGCCGCGCTCGTAGTCGGCCAAGAGCCGCATGCCTTCGGTGGGACGCAGGCGATCTTGTTTGATGGCGATGTCGACCTGCGCCTTCACCTTCGCGACGAGGTCGTGCGTGTCGTACTGCGTCATCGCCAGCACCTCGCGCACGGTGTGACCCGCGATGGTCTCCTCGACGTAGTAGCCACACTCTTCGTCGTCATCGAGGAACACATGCACCTCGTTGACGCGACCGAAGAGGTTGTGGATGTCGCCCATGATGTCCTGGTACGCGCCCGTCAAAAAGATCCCCAAATAATAGGGCTCTCCAGGGTTTATCGGGTGCACGGGCAGGGTCTCGCGCACGTCCGCGCGGTCGACGAACTTGGCCACCTTGCCGTCCGAGTCACACGTGATGTCGACCAGCGTGGCCTCCACCGCGGGGGCCTCGTTGAGCCTGTGGATCGGCACGATCGGAAACAGCGCGCCGAGCGCCCAGTGATCGAGCAGCGATTGGAACACCGAAAAGTTGCAGATGTACTGATCCGCGAGCTGGTTCTTCAGGTCGATGAAGTCGTCGGGCACCTCGCTCGCGTCGAGCGAAGCGCACATGCGCTGGAGCTCCTCGGCGATCTCCCAAAACACCTGCTCAACACGGCCTTTTACGTCAAGCTCGAGGATCCCGAGCTCGAACATCTTTTGCGACTCTTCTTTGACCTGAAGGATGTCGTGCCAGGTTTCGCCCAGGTTCTTCTTCGATAGGTTGGCGCGCGTCTCGAGCAGCGCGTCGACGAGCTTGTGCGAACGCGAGTCGAGCGGGATGGGTGACGCGGGCGTCTTCTCGATGGAGCCGAAGGCCTGTACGACGAGCACGCTATGGTGCGCCACGGTGGCGCGCCCTGACTCGGACACGATGTCGGGATGCGGCACCTTCTCCTCGTCGCACACGTCGGTGATGTTGTAGACGACGTCGCGCGCGTACTCCTCGACCGAGTAGTTCATCGAAGAGTGGAAGGTCGAGCGCGAGCCGTCGTAGTCGATGGCGAGACCACCGCCGACGTCGATGTACTCGATGGCGTGCCCCATCTTGCGCAGCTTGGCGTAGTAGCGCGCGGCCTCACGCA
>CAYLJT010000226.1:0-10701 GCA_964383995.1 uncultured Polyangiaceae bacterium | reverse complement strand
AGGTACCGCCGTCTTCGCCGCAGCAAAAGCCATCGTACTCACAAACCATGGCCTCGCAGCTCCCACAAGTGGCCTGTTTGGCCGCCGCGGGCTGGCAGACATCACCGCACGTCGAATCGGGCCCTCCATCCGGCGTGGGCGAAGGCGCCTTTTGCGCCGCGACGACCGGGAATTTCGCCGGCGGCAGCACGAACGCCCAGAGCCCAACCTCCTGCGATTTCGTCGCGCAAGCGTCCGTCCCCGACGCCGTGCACTTCGTGATGGGGCCGTTCAAGTACTTCATATAAAGGTCGTAGTAGCCTTTGAGGTCCGGGCTCGCGTCCGGCGGCGCGAGGTCCGAGCCCCACGAGTTCTTGATACGAAAGAACGAGATCGTCGCGGAGTCGGAAAGAGCCGCTTCGAGGGCCGCGGGGTCCGTCACGGTCTCCCCCGCCTTGAGCGTGCCGAACCCGGGCACGTTCTCAATCTCGTAGTCCTCGAGCACGGTCATATGCCCACCTTGCCGTCCCGGCGTCGCGGGGGGCTCCGCAAACACATTGTTCTTCAAGGCATTGAAGTCCACGAACCAGGTCATGATCACGGGCAACCCACCGTGAAGCGCCTTCTGGGCCTTCTTCAAGAAGCCGCGCTGCGACGACGAGCCGCTCGGATAGCTCTCTTCGTTCCAGGCGTAGGTGCCAGTCCGCGTGCGCGCGTTGTAAGACGATTGGGGCTTTCCAATCGCGTCTGCCAGCGTGAGCGGACCACTGCTCGTCATGGCGATTTCAACGCTCTTCGGGCTCCTCAAGCCGGCGTTCGCCGGGAGCACACTGCCCTTCTCCAAGTTCTTGGAGACGTCCTTTCCGAACACATCGTCGAGGAGCGCAACGACGCCCGTATCAAGCTGCCAAGCCTTGTCCATTTCGGCCCGAACGACGGTCAGATCCTTTCGTTTGGCCGGATCCGAAAGCACCCCCGACTTGAGCGACGCGTTGATCGCCGCCAGGGCCGACGCCTGCCGCGCCGAGCGAGCTGCTTCCGCCTCACCCGGGATAAAGGCTCCTTCATCCATCACGCCGTAGCGGCGCATCAGCTCCGCCGCGACCCCGAAGAAGCCGCCCGTAGAGATTTGGTCTTTGTCGAGCGAGGCGACCCCATTCATGCCAGCCGCGCCGCCGCTGATTTGCTCGAACCAATGCCAATAACTGACATACGACTCGCTCAAATTGAGCTCTTCGCCGGAGTATCCGAGTCGCAGCGACTCCGCCCAACCGATGCTCGCGTAGACCCAGCAGTTGCCGATGGATTGCTTTTTGACCGAGCTATTGGCGACATTCGTGATGTCGTCCGACGAGCTGTCGGTGTCGGCGTCGCCACAACCTACCAATTGGGGAGCGAGCGCCATCGAGGCGCAAAGCGTAAGGAGGCGGGCTTTCTGGGAGAGGGTCGACATGGGCTATGGGGCTCCTGGCAAAAACGTCGGCGCGGCTTGAGCACGACGTGTGCCACATGAGCACCGTTGTCCTACACGGTGGTTTGCCCGGAATCTCGGCATCTGTGCAGGTACACGCTTGATCCAGGTGGTGAAGCGCTGATCCAGAAGGCTCGTCACGCGCCTCCGAGGGCCTGCTCCAAGTCGGTCGCCAAGTCCTCGACATCTTCGATGCCGACGCTCAAACGCAAAAGCCCGTCGGCTATCCCCGCGGCCCGCCGGTCCTCTGCGGGCATGGTCGACGCTGTCGTGGACGCCGGGTGCGTGAGCAACGAGCGCACATCCCCCAGGCTCACCGCGTTCGCGATGAGCCGTACCCGGTCCAAGGCGCTTCGACCGGCCGCCACACCGCCCCGCAGCTCGAACGCGACGATGGCTCCAAAGCCCTTCATTTGCCCCTTGGCGACGCCATGACCGGGGTGCGACGGCAGGCCAGGGTAGTGGACCCTCGCGACATCGCTGCGGCCTTCCAGCCATTGCGCGAGCGCGAGCGCCGACGCGTTCGAGCGCTCCACGCGCAGCGCCAAGGTCCGCAGGCCGCGCGCCACGAGGTAAGCGTTGAAGGGCGCGAGCACGCCTCCCAGGCCCTTGACGATGGTGTCGGCCACCGCGTCGCGGAGCTTTCGGGAGCTCACCACAGCCCCGCCAATCACGTCGCCATGGCCCGAGAGGGCCTTGGTCATGGAGTGCAGCACAACGTCGATGCCCATCGAAAGGGGCCTTTGATTGAGCGGCGTGGCGAAGGTGTTGTCGGCGATCGTGAGCAAGCCCCGCCGCTTCGCGAGAGCCGATACCGCCGCCAGATCCGTTATCGCGAGCGTCGGGTTCGCCGGTGTTTCGACGTAGATGAGCTTGGTCTCCGGGCGAATGGCCTGCTCGATCGCGCCCATGCTCGAGGTGTCCACGAACGACGCACTGACGCCGAAGCGAGGCAACCGCTCGCGAAGAAGGCGGGCCGACTCGCCGTACATCGCGCGTGGCGCCACCACGTGATCGCCGGCGCCGAGCAACGTCAGCAGCACGCCCGAGACCGCCGCCATCCCGCTCGCTGTCGCGACCGCGGCCTCGCCACCCTCGAGCGCAGCGAGCTTCGCCTCCAGCGCCTCCACCGTGGGGTTGCCCCAGCGCCCATAAATATGGGCGTCGCTCTCTCCCGTGAACGCGGCGCGCGCCTGCTCCGCGTCTGCGAAGCGAAAGGCCGAGCTCAAAACCAGCGGCTCTTCGAGGGGCCCAGCGGACGCCTCGATTTCCCCCGCGTGGACCGCGAGCGTCGAGGGACCCATCCGGACGTCGTTTTCGTTCGCCATGACCTGCTGCCGGGGCCTCACCGCCGCGTGCTATCGGCGTACAACATCCAACCACGTGAAGCGAAGGACCGCATCGCTCATCGTAGCCGTCAGCGCAGGTGTCCTCATCGGAGGGCTCGCGCTAGGGCTCATCGCGCTGGTCCCCATGCGGTCCCCAGCCCCCCACGTCCTGCGTACCCTTCCCACGCCGACGCCGGCGGCGATTTCCGTGAGCTCGTGTCCCCCCGACATGCAGCTTGTCGAGGGCGCATTTTGTCCGCAGCTGTCTTACGTCTGCGCGCGAAAGGGCGATGGCGCGGGCTTCGGCTGCCCCGAGTACGCGCGTACGCAGACGTGCGTCGGAGAGCCGGATCCTCGTCGTTTCTGCATCGATCGCTTCGAGTGGCCGAACCGCGAAGGCGCGCTGCCGGCGGTCTACGTCGATTGGTTTGAGGCCAAAACAACCTGCGCCAACGCGGGGAAAAGGCTGTGCCGAAGATCCGAATGGATGCTCGCCTGCGAAGGACCCAAGCGTCTGCCGTACCCCTGGGGCTTCGTGCGCGCGCCGAGCCCGTGCAACATCGATCGCGCGTCCATCCCGTTCGACATCTCGGCGCTGGAGAGCCCGAGCACTCGTCTTGACGAGCTTGCGCGCCTTTCGCAAGCCGATCCGAGCGGCACGCACCCGCGTTGCGTGAGCGCCTTCGGCGTCGAGGACATGGCGGGCAATGTCGACGAGTGGACCGACAACCTCGCCGACGACCTGAACGCCAAGCAACCCGCTACGCTCAACGGTGGCTACTGGGGTCCCGTGCGCAACACCTGTCGCCTGGCCACCAAGTCGCACGGTCCGACGTTCCGGTTCTATCAGGTCGGCTTTCGCTGTTGCGCCGACACCATCGACGACGTTCCTACGCCGCCGCCCCGGCCTTTCGTGGAGCCGTAGCCCGTTGTTCTCGCGTGTGCCGCCCAGGCACGCATCATGGGCACACGGCGTCTTCTTCGACGACGCTGTAGCAACACGCGGCGCCGAGCCGGTAGGGGCCGCAGTCGACGGCAACGATGTAACGACAGTCTGCCGAGGGGGCGAGAAACAAGGTCGCTTCGTACAGCGAGGGGCACTCTTCGCTGTGTGGATCGCCGTAGCAGATCGTCGTGCGCTGCTGACCTGGCCCCACCGGCTTCTTCGCGCAAGCGAGGGCGTCCGAAGGATCGCCCGAGTCGCCGTTTCCACCGGCGCCTTCGGCGTTTGGATCCCATTCTGCGACGGCGATCCCGCCGCAGCCCACGCAGGGCAGGGCCCCCAACACCACCGCGCCAACCAACGTCTTCAGGAAGAAAAGGTTCAAGCCCACAAAAGCCTCCCGTAAAAGGAGTGGCGCTGGCGCGCCCTGGCGAGCTTGTCGAAGCATACAGCGGGCCGACTCGCGTCGGGCCCGCCATGCGCGGTCGTCGCTAGTTCTTTTTCGGGCCCAACGCGGGCTTGGGAGCTGCCGGTTTTGCTGCATCCGGCGCCGCCGGCGGCTTTCCTGGGGCGATCCCACCGGCCGGCCGCGCAGCGTCGTCGGCCTTTGCGCCGGGCTTGGGGCCCGCGCCGAGACCCAGGCGGCCGCCCTCTTTGCCGCCTCCCGCCAGCGCCTTGACGCCCGCCAGTCCGTCGCCGGAGTGGACGAGGTCCGGTCGCGGTTCCTCCGCCTGAGCGCTCGTGTCGGGGGCGGGCGCCGCAACGACGGGCTCTTCCGGCTCCGCCTTCGGCTTGATCCGGACCATCGCCTTACGTTCCCCCGAGCTCGCCGTCATGGCCTGAATCGTTGTCGTCGAAGGGGGCTTGGTCTTCAGGTTCCCCGCGCGCGAGAGGCCCTCCACGTCGGACGCCGACATGTGCTTGGTCAGCACCTCGGCCGGGTCGCCCCCCTCGTCCGCGACGCGTTGCGCCAGCTTCTCGACGACCTTGGGATTGGCGCGGCTTTGCGCGGAGAGCTCGGTCTTCATGAACTCCGCGAGCTCGGGATTTTCGGTTTCGCTGTTGCTAGCGATTTTCTCAATCGTCAGCAGCATGCGCGCCATGTCAGCTTCGAGCTTTTCCCCCGCCTTGGCGTCCGAGTACGTCTGGTACATGCCGACGATGGTCGCGAGGACGATCAGGCCCGAAAGGGCCCAGGCGTATTGAGTCGGCTTGCTGCGATCGCGCTCGACCCAAATACCGACGACTGCGGCCAGGCCCGCGACGGCAAGGCCGATCATTGTAATGAGGATGTCGAGATCAAGATCAAACATGTTGGTCCTCAGAAAGATGGATCAAAGGGGAAAAGCCGCGTGGTGTTGGTCCGCCGGACCGGCTTTGGACGTGCGAATCGAAGTTTCAATCCAAACGAGGGCTGCCGAGACCGTGCTCAGGCGAGCGCGGCCACCTGCTCCTCGTATTCGGCCTGCGAAAGCTCCCCCTTCTTGAGCTTCGCGTTGAGGTCGTCAAGCGCCGCCTTCGCTTCCGCGGCCTTGGCGTCGATCTCCGATTTTGTCTCTTTGTAGGCCTTCTTGCCCTCTTTTTCCGCCGCGGAGAACTCGTCCTTGAGAGCCTCCACGTCCCCGCCACTTTCGCCGGAGAAGTGCTTTCCCATCACCTTGCCGAGGGCGTAGGTCGAGGCAAACGACGTTGTCGCTCCGACGACGGATCCCCATCCGGGGAGCAGCTTGGCCAGGTTGTTCACGGCCAAACGGGCGCCGGTTCCGAGGCCGAGCCCGTAGAGAAGAGAGCGCGCGCTCTTCTTGTCGATGAGCGTGCCGTGCATGGCTCCGATATCGCGAACCAACGACACCTGAAGCGCGACGACCGCCAGATCGGTAGCGATCGCGATACCCGGGACGGGGAAGGCACCAAGAACCGCGCTCACCACGGCGCACTTGATGGTCTCGCGGCGCACGGCGGCCTCTCGCGCCTCGGGGTCGGCGATGGGTTTAACCGCGGCCGGTCGCTCGCTATCGCTGTCGTGGAAGAGGCGCTGAATCGCCGTCGTATCGTCCTTCGAGAGGGCGAACGCCGCGTGAATTTGGTCGAGGAGGCTTTGCTCTTCGGACGAGCAGTCTCCATCGGCGTGCGCCATGCTGTAGGCCGACTGATAGACCTCACGACGGAGCTCCTCGCGGACGATGTGCGCGAGCTCGTCCTCCAGGTTGGCGTCCTCGCCCAGAAGGTCGTCGAGAGTGATGCCTTCCGGGAGGGGGCTCGCCTCGATCGCCGCAGCAAGTGCCTTCTCCTCTTCTTCGTGAAGCACGCCGTCGGCTTTTGCGATGCAAACAAGCACGCGAAGCCCCGCGAGCACTTCGGTTTCGGTCGTCGTCATGGTCTTCTCCGTCTGCGGTTCCCTTTGCGGGTCGCATTGGACACCTCCACGCTTCCAACGGCAAGCGGCTTGGACTACGGTGTCCCCAGGTGGTTGCCTGCTCTTGGCTCGTCCCGTTCCGTTTTGCCCGAACGCGTCCGTTGCGCGAGCGCGCCACCCTGCGGGCCTATAGCTCAATCGGTCAGAGCCCCCGGCTCATAACCGGGCCGTTCCTGGTTCGAACCCAGGTGGGCCCACCCAGGCCATTTTTGCGTGGCGGGCGTAGCCACGACACAACTTCCAATAGCCGGTGGCCCGTTTGGAGCTGCCCTCTTCATTCTAGGAGCATCGTAGCCCTGTGAGCATTCGCGAGCTTATCGCCCCCCTCGAAGCCCTTGCTGCCGTCGACGCCGAACTGAAGCGCGTCGCCGAAGAGCTCGCCGCGCAGCGGTCGACCTTGGAGACCATGCGAGGCGATGTGAAGGCCGTGGAAGATCAACTTTCAAGCGACCGTGGGGGCGTCGCCGAGATGGAGAAAACGCGCGGCGAGCTCCACATCGACCTCCGCCAAATGACGCAGCAAATAGAGCGTTCGCGCGAGAAGCTCGGGCGCAGTCGCAACGAGCGCGAGTCGAACGCCGCGCAGCGCGAGCTCGAGGAGCTGCGCAAGCTGGTCCGCGACCGGGAAGAGGAGATCTCGCGCCTGGGTACGCTCATTGACGCAGCGCGCAAGACCATCGCTGACGCCGAAGTCCGTCAGACGGAGCTCTCGGGAGCCCTCGCAGGAACGGCCGACGGAGCCGCACGCGACATCGCCGCCCTCGAGGCCCAGCACATCGAGCTCGATTTGGCGCGCAAAGCCGCCGCCGCGAAGTTGCCGGTAGTCCTGTATCGGCGCTACGAATCCATTCGAACCCGCAGGCCCTACGCCATCGCGAGGACCTACGACGGCACCTGCCTTGGCTGCCACATCGGGGTTCCCCCGGCGATGTTCCACAAGATGTTGCGCCAAGAAGAATTCGAGCAATGCCCCAATTGTAGGCGCATCTTATACTACATGGCGCCGGCCGCGGCCGAGCAAGCCAGCACTTAGCGGTAATCGGCCCCGTGAGATCATGCCCGACTTGCCGACGACTGTATCCCGACGACGGCGGTTTTTGCCCTATTGACGGCGCGCGGCTGGTCGCGACGTCCGAAGTCGAGATTCCCGTCGACCCCGAGGACGCTCGGGTGGGGCAGGTGGTATGCGGCGGGCTCTATCGGGTCTTCCGAGTCGTTGCAGACGGCGGCATGGGGCGGGTTTACCAGGCCCTCGAGCTCCCGGACCGGCGGAGCGTGGCGCTCAAGATCCTGCACCCCGAAGTGGCTGACGACGCGGTGGCTGTGGAGCGGTTCAAGCGCGAGTTCGAGTGCTCCGCCTCGCTGCCGCACGATCACATCGTCGATGTGCACGGCTTCGTCCGAACCGAAGACCGCAGCTACGCGCTCGCGATGGAATACCTCGAGGGGGAAGAGCTGCGCGCGCTGTTGAAGCGCGTAAGGGTGCTCCCGCCCGAGCGCGTGATGCGCATGCTCGCGCAAATCGCGATTGGCCTCGAGGCCGCGCACGAGCGCAAGGTCGTCCATCGCGACTTGAAGCCGGACAACATCTTCCTTTCCGGAACGCACGACGGCGACATCGTGAAGATTCTAGATTTCGGAAGTGTTCGCGACAATTCGGAGGGCGCGAAGAAGCTCACGGTCTTTGGAACCACGATCGGGTCCCCGTACTACATGGCCCCCGAGCAGGCTCAAGGTCTCCCTACGTTGGATCATCGGGCCGACGTTTGGTCCCTCGCGGCCATCACCTACGAAGCCCTCACGGCCAAGGTCCCCTTCGAGGGCAACACGGGGCCTGCCATCTTGTTGGCGATCCTCACCAAGGACCCACTCCCCGCGAGCAAAGCGGGGAAGGAGCAAAAGGTCCCGCCGACCGTGGACCTGGTTCTCGAAATGGCGCTCACGAAGAACCCCGAGCTCCGCATTCCGACGGCGGGCGCGTTTGTCGAGCTCATGGGGCGCGCCTACGGCCTGGAGGGCGACTGGCGCTCGTGGGCGACGATCCCTCAGGCCGATCTCGCGGTCCAGATTGCCACGGGCCTGCCTCGTGCGCTGAAGGAACATGGGGCTCCGTCCGCGGTGCCGAAGCTCGATCTGGGAAGCATGGATGCGGCCTTTGCCAAGGCTCCCGAGCCGGCGGCCGATCCCGGCTTCTCCGAGGACATCATCATGGGGGTGCCGACCGCGCCCCCGCGTTGGATCATCCCCGCTCTTGCAGGACTGGTGCTGCTGGGGGTCGGGATCGCGCTCGCCTTGGCACATTGACGCCCAATCCCGGCCGCTTCGAGCTCCAGATTCATCCAAAAACAAAAAGACCCAATTTTGCGATTCCGTCTTTGCATGTTTTCTTGTCGCGCGGCGTCCAAGTCGGTCGCCAGGAGAGAACCCCGGTAGGCCACGCCCCCGCGCTGTGGTCCATCCCAAGGAGGCCAGATCGTGAACCTTATCCCCGACCGCTTCGGCTCGCGCCGCTCGGCTCAATTGCTCGGTACCGTTTGCCTCGCCGCCGCCAGCGCGCTCGCCTTTGGGCTCGCCTCCACGGCCAGCGTGAGCGAGGCGACCACGAACCCGTCCACGGAAGCGGAGGTCGTTGCAGCAGCGACGGCCAAGGTCGAAACCGACGCCTTCATCGCCCAAATTCTGCCGCCTGCGAGCCTGGAGGTCGGCAAAGAAGGCTACTTCGAGATCACGGTCAAGCCGAAGGACGGCTACAAGATCAACCTCCAATACCCGTTCAAGTTCAAGCTCGCCGATCCCCCGCCCGAGAACGTCGCCTTCACGAAGACGGTCCTCGTGCGCTCCGACCGCGAGGTCACGCTGGCCGAGAAGGGGGCCGTGATGAAGTTCCCCGTCACGGCGAAGACTGCCAGCAAGGTGACGATCACCGGCAAGCTCTCGCTCAGCGTCTGCAGCGACGCCAATTGCGTCATGGACAAGGTCGACCTCGAAGCGAGCATCGACGCTCGGTGACGCTTCGGGTTGCGGTGGGTATGCTGGCCCCCGCGTGAATCCCTCCAAGCCCTCGGAAAAAACCACGAGCTCTGCCGCTCGCGACGTACACGTTGCGGCTGCCCCGCCCCTTGATCCTGCGGAGCGCTCTCGCCTCGCCCTCATGGAGCTCGACTCCATCGCGGCGTCCGCGGAACGGCGTTTCCGCGAGGGGCGGCGGGTCCTCTCGTTTTGGCAATACCTCGAGCTTTTCGCCTCGAATCCCGCTTGCTACGGCCGCGATGCGGCGCGTTACGTTCGCGACGTCTTCGACCACTACGGCACGGTCAAGGTGCGCCGCCCCTGGGGAGACGTAACGCGCTTTCGGCTGTTTGACGCCCCCTGGAGCGACGCGAGCCACCCTGGGGAGGTCCAACTGGTCGCGCAGGAAGAGGTGCAGGAGGAGCTCTACCGGTCGATTTGCAATTTCGTTCAGGAGGGGCGTGCGAATCGGCTGGTGTTGATGCACGGGCCGAATGGGTCTGCGAAGAGCACGATCGCCGGCTGCGTCTTGCGCGCGCTCGAGCACTACTCGACCCTCGATGTCGGAGCGCTGTACAGGTTCCACTGGGTTTTTCCGAGCCGTAAGGCGGTGAAGGGCTCGATCGGATTTGGCGAGCAGAAGCTCGTGGGCTCCGAGGTCGCCAGCTACGCCGAGCTGCCCGATGAGCAAATCGAGGCACGCCTGTTTGTCGAGCTGCGTGATCACCCGCTGTTCTTGCTCCCCATCGAGGACCGAAAGGCGTTGCTCGATCGCTTGTACGAAGCGGCGGGGATCGATGAACGGCCCCCTTCGTGGCTCTTGCGCGGCTCTCTTTCACACAAGAACCAGCAAGTGTTCGAGGCGCTCCTGGTGGCGAACGGTGGCTCGTTGTCCGAGACACTTCGTCATGTGCAGGTGGAGCGTTACTTCATCTCTCGACGCTATCGCGTGGGCGCGGTGACCCTGGGACCCGAGGTGAGCGTCGACGCGGGCGAGCGGCAAATCACGGCTGATCGCAACATCGCGGCGCTGCCCGCGGCGCTCCGTGCGCTCACTCTTTTCGATGCTCAAGGCGAGCTGATCGAGGCTTCCGGAGGTGTGATCGAGTTCAGCGATCTGTTGAAGCGCCCGCTCGATGCGTTTCGCTATTTGCAGTTGACCCTGGAGACGGGGGAGATCGCGCTGCCTCAACAAACCGTGCAGACCAACGTCGTCATGATCGGGAGCGCCAACGAGGTGCACCTCGCGGCGTTTCGCGAGCATCACGAATTCCCTAGTTTTCGCGGGCGGTTCGAGCTCTTGCGGGCGCCCTATTTGCGAAGTTATTTGGACGAGCAACAAATCTACGACGCGCAGGTCGGCACCGCTTCGCGGCGCCACGTGGCCCCCCATGCGACGCGTGTCGCGGCCGAGTTTGCGGTGCTCACGCGTCTTCGGCAACCGGACCCCAAGCGGTTCTCGGACGACCTGGCGAAGGTGGTCTCGCGCCTGACGGCGGCCGAAACATTGGACCTCTTTGCCACCGGGACGGCTCCCGCGGAGCTCGATGCGGAC
>CAYLJT010000225.1:0-10781 GCA_964383995.1 uncultured Polyangiaceae bacterium | reverse complement strand
TAGGTACATTGCGTTCTTCATGATACGTAACCTCCTGGACACGAGGAGCATGGTCGCGGCAGAGCGCCAGTGCCGTAACGGGCGCTTACGGCGCGCTGACGCGAAACGGACGAGGCCGGAGCGAGCGGGTGACGTCGCCTAAAGACTTGGAGGCCTGGCTGTTTGCGGGGGATTACGAGCGCGTGGTCGCGGCCACGGCGAAGGCCGCGGATCCGCTTGTTTTGCCGACGTTGGTGGGCGCCCTCGCGCTGTCGGGGCGCCTCGACGAGGCACACAGCGCCTACCGCCTGCTCGCGTCGGGCGATGCTGCGCGCTCGGCGCTCGTTCAAGCGCGCTTTTTTCTGATCGCGGGTTTCTGTCACGCGGGTCAGGTCGCGAGCGCGCTGCGGCGCGCGCGGGAGAGCCTCGCCGATCGCGCGGCGGGCGATGCCACAAGCCGTTTTTGGATCTGGCAAGGCCTCGCGCTGGTGAGATTCTTCGAAGGGCGATTTTGGCGCTCGCGTCGCTTTGCGCGGCGGGCGCTGGCGGCCGCGGTGGAGGCGGCGTTTCCGTACGCGCGCCTGCTCGCGCTCGACCTGCTCGCCCACGTGCTCGTCGAAACCGGCGAGATTCACGCGGGAATGCGCGTGTTTTCCCAGGCCGAGTCGTTGGCCGAGGCGCTCGGCTACGAGTCGAACCGACGGACGTTGCACACCGCGAGCGCAGTGTTCGAGCTTCGTTTCCTGTTGCTTCCCATCGAGGCCGCCGTCGCAAGAGCCCGCGCGGCGCTCTCGGATCGCGAGGTGAGCTATTTCACGCGGCGCAACGGCCTGCTGGAGCTCGCCACGGCGTTCGCCCTTTCGGGTCAAGGCGCGCGAGCGCGGGAGGTGCTCGACGAGGCGCGGCAGATCGCGCTACCGGGCTCCGATCGCCGCGGAAAAACCCGATTTTTGATCGCTCACGCGCTGGTTTGGGCGCTGTCCGAGGGGCCCCTTGCGGCGCGAGCTAGCCTGGACGATGCGTGGTCGAGCGCCGGCCACCAGCTCACCCTCCTCGCTGAAGTGGGCTTCGCCGATGTGTTCTTCGTAGGACCCCACGAGCGCACGCTGCGCGAGCTGCCGGCCGTCGCGCGGGCCTCGGGGATTGCGCGGGCCACGCTAGCCGTGGAAATTCTCCAGCGCGAGCCGCTGAAGGCGGCGTCCCGCCTGGAAGATCGGCTGTGTCGCGTGTTGATCGCGTGTCAAGGTGGGACGCCCGAAGCAAGGCTCGCGCGGGTCCTCGAGGAAGAGCTTTGGGGCCTTATCCCGTGGGCGCTGGGCCTTGTGCCAGGCCGAAGAGTGATCGTGGCCGAGGATCGCATCATCACGGAAAACCGCGGTGATGTAGCGGTAAAACCGTCGCCGGGAGCGCCCTCGTTGCGGCTCCTGTCGGCGCTCCGCGAAGGCTACCAAAGCCGTGAAACCCTGGTCAGCTCGGTGTGGGGGCTCGGTCGCTATGATCCCATACGGCACAGCGCCGTGATCAACACCGCCGTCTCCCGTCTGCGTCTCGCCCTGGCCGAGCCTACCTGGATCGTCACCCACGAGGGCGGCTACGCCTTGCATCCAGGTGTACAGATCGTGGAGACGGCGGCTCCGGCGGTGGCCGAGCCCCTGGCGCCCGCGGCCCGACCCGCGAGCGACGCTGAGAAGCTCCTGTCCTGGCTCGCTCGCAATGGACCGGCGACCGCCGCCGAAATCGCGCGTGCTCTTGGCGTGTCGGCATCCTCAGCGCTGCGAATCTTGAGGCGTTTGGAGAGCGAGGGCGGTGTTCAGCGGTCAGGTCGAGGCCGCGCGACGCGCTACCATCTTGCCACCGAGGGCGGCCCCTAGACGACGGTGCCGCAGTGGCACGTTCCAGGGATGAGCATGCCCTTCTCGCGGACGAGCTCGGCACCTTACCCCAGGAGCGCCGGCGTGGCGAGCATGGCTCAACGGAACGGTTGCAGCGCGAGGAGCGCGGAGCCGACGGCGGCAAGGCTGAGGCCGGTCCTCGCGCCGTGCCAGGTCGCCCAGCGGCCGAGCTCCGCGGGGAGCGCGGCGAGGTCGATGGAGCCGGAGGCGAAGCTGCCGTTGGCGCGCTCGAAGTACAGAAAGAAGGTTGCCACCGCGGCGAGCATCAGCAAAGCGGCGGATGTCGCCGCGACCTTGCCTTCGTCGCCTGCCCAAAGGCTTACGATCGCCGCGACGAGCGAAAGGAGCCCGGCGATCCAGGTGAGGGGCCCGAAGAAGCCCTGCAAACGCGCGCCGTGGACGGCATACCAGGATAAGAACTCCGCGGCTCGCAGGGAGCGCCAGTAGGGCAGTAAAACAAGCGCTTCGGTCAACATCGCGCCCGCGAAGACGCCGAGGCTTGCGCTGGAAGAGACTTGAAGAATCTTGGGTAGCGTGCTCATGGTGCTTGGACCTTCCCCATGTGTTGGACAGGGCTCATCAACGGTAGGCCGCGGCGACGAAGCGGTACTCGACGCGGGCATCGAAGTCGGTCCAGGCGTCGCCGTCGCGGACCTTCGAAGGGACGCGACCTTCCAGGTGCGTCAGCTTGCTCGTGGCCGTTTCGAAGCTGAAATACACCGGATCGATGAACAGCGAGAACATGAGGCTCGACGCGGTCATGCGTACGCGTGTCTGCCCGGGCTCCGCCGCAACGGCTTGCAGGTCGAATCCTATGGTCTCCAAACGATCCAGCACCGCGAAGCGGACATGGAGGATCTCCCCTGCCCGGAGCGCGTCGAGGTGCTCGACGATGTGCCCCACCAGGGTAGGTCCGACGACGACCGGGTCGCTCTGCGTCTCCGTCGCCGTACGCGCCCCGGACTCGTCCACGAGGCGGAAGGAAATCTGGTCTCCTTCCACCCGGACGGTGCCTGTTTGGCCGAGCTGATTTCGGAGCAAGGTGTACTCGTTCAGGCTGTAGTCTTCGGCGTGCGATGCGGAGTCGGCGAGCACGACATGGCCTGACGGCTCGCGCGTAATGTGGGTCGACACGCGGCGACCGTCCCGCGCGCCGACGCGCCGCTCGTAGATGTAGGTCGGGGCTTCTTGGGGAGTCTCCAGGGGAAATACGCTCCCGAAGTAGATGGTCTCACCCTCGGATGCCAGGTCGGGTGGCAAGGGTGCCTCTGGGGCGTTGACAGCGGCTCCTCCACAGCCCAAGGGCCAGGCGAGCAACAGCAACACGGCGAGCGCGCGAAGGTGGGCGGTGAGATGGCTGAACGCGGGAAGAGAAGCAGTCATGGTGGTTGTCTCCGGGGTTGCGAGGGGGCGAGGAGCAACCTAGATCGTTCACCGTTGACCTATTAGCCGGGGCGAACGAAACTCTGTGTTCGTGAAAGTGAACAATCCGATCCCCGGTGGGCCCCTGAGCGACCTCGCCGTGTTCGCCGCCGTCGCGGAAACCGAGGGTTTTTCGGCGGCCGCGCGGCGCCTGGGGGTCTCGAAGGCGATGGTCAGTGTGGCCTTGGCGCGCCTCGAAACGCGGCTTGGCGTGCGCCTCGTTCGCCGGACGACGCGCCGCGTCTCCTTGACCGAAGCCGGGGCCTCGGCCTTGCCCCATGTGCAGCGCGCTCTCCTTGCTGCGCGCGATGCGGAAGAGGCCGCAACCCAGGCGCTCACCTCCCCTCGCGGCAGCCTGCGCGTCAACGCACCGATGTCGTTTGGGCTCTTGCATGTGGTCCCGGCGCTCAGCGCTTTCGCCAAGAGCTACCCCGAGATTCGCGTCGATCTGGTCCTCGACGATCGTCTCCTCGACCTCGCGGAGGGCGGGTTCGATCTGGCCGTGCGCATCGGTGCGCTCGCCGATTCCGGGCTGTTTGGCGCGCGGGTAGGTCGCAGCCGGAATGTCATCGCCGCGCACCCTGATTACCTGGCGCGGGCGGGCACGCCCACGGTGCCCGACGATCTGACCCAACACGCGGCCCTCACCTACTCGTTGTCTCCGACCGGGTCGCGCTGGACGCTGTCACGCGGAACGCGCGCGGAGACGGTGCGGGTCAGCGGACCCTTGCAGGCGAACAACAGCCTCGCGCTCCACCGCGCGTTGAAGGAAGGTTTGGGTCTGGCGCGCATCCCGCTGTTCATCGTCGGGGAGGATCTGGCCGCGGGTCGCTTGGTGGAGGTGTTGCCCGACTGGCACTCTCCCGAGCTCGGCATCCACGCCTTGACCACCGCGCGCGACGACATGCCGCGGAAGACCCGGGTGTTCATCGATTTCTTTCGAGACTACCTGGGGAGCCCACCCTATTGGGAGCGAGGTTTGGCGGCGCCCACCTAGAATAGCTCTCGTCGACAGCGCGAACCGGTCATGGGCATGTCGTGGCCTCCAGCTCCTTTTGCCGCCCGTTCGCCCAGGCGCGCGCCTCGGCGATCCACGCGGGGGCCATGGTGCCGTCGTCCGAGACACGCGTCACCGCCGCGATCTCGAGCCTCGCGGCCGCGCGCCGTAGGCTGACGTGGATGGCCGGCGTGCCTTCCATGCCTTGGAAGGTGCAGGCTGGAGAGGGACCGTCTTCGCAGGTGATCGGTCCGAGCGTCTTGCCTTGTACGAACGCCTGCTGGATCTTCGCCACGAGGGTCTGTCCGTCGCACAGGAGCGTTCCTGTCTTGACGACGCCTTCGCTGTCGCGGCGCGGGTCTTCGCCCGAGAGATCCTCATAGTACTCCACGAAGGGGACGCCTTTTTTGGCGTCGAAGGCTTGCGCTGCGGCGACCTCGCCGCGATCGACCTGCCCGAGCCAGTCGAGGGGCGCGACGGCCGCGGGCGCCACCGTCGCCGAGGCTTGCAGCGTGGGGGTGGGAGCGGGCGAACGGGTCGACCCCCGATCACAGCCTGCGGAAAGCGCGAGGAGAGACAGGGCGACGAAACGTGTCGGTGCGGGCATAGGCGGCTACGATGAACGCCCTACCGGAAGGATGCAATCCCCGATTCACCCCGTCGCCGTGCTGGGTCGACCTTCCCAGGGAGCGCCCGTCGTGGTAAGGCCGAAGGCGATGCCGCTCCGCCTTTCTGCCTTCATTGCCACCAGCCTGGATGGCTTCATCGCCCGCCCGAACGGCGCCCTCGATTGGCTCGACCGCGCCAACGCGAGCGTGCCTCCCGGAGAAGACTGCGGATATGCCGCTTTCTTCTCCACGGTGGATGTGCTGGTGATGGGTCGGGGCACCTTCGAGACTGCCCTTACCTTTCCAAGTTGGCCGTACGGCGATCTGCCCGTCGTCGTCCTCTCGCGCCGCGGGGTCGAGGTGCCCGTCGAGAGGAAGACGACGGTTACTGTCTCGGACGAGGAGCTACCCACCTTGCTCGCTCGCCTCGCTGCCGCAGGCCGCCAGCATGCCTACGTCGACGGCGGCCAAACGGTGCAGAGCTTCCTGCGCGCGGGGCTCTTGCACGAGCTGACCCTGACCACGATACCGGTTCTGCTCGGCGCGGGGCTGCCCCTCTTCGGCCCCCTGGAGAGGGACATCGACCTCGAGCACGTGACCACGAGCGCCTTTCCTTTCGGCTACGTGCAGAGTCGGTACCGCGTGCGCTGAGCAAGCTGCGTGAAGGATGGCCAAGGGGGTCAGCATCCTCCCCAACGTGGGACGATGGCGCTCGGCGGGGCTCGCTTTCCCTCCGCCTTCCATCTATGATGCTCCCGTGGCGTCGGGCGCTCGCGACTACTTTCGGCTTGTCGGGACCACCATCGATGGGAAGTACCGCGTTCTTTCGGTGGTCGGCGAGGGCGGCTTCGGGGTCGTCTATCGGGCTGTTCACGAGGGGTTCGATGCGCCGATCGCCATCAAGTGCCTGAAGCTTCCGCCGCACATCGACCGCCCCGCAGAAGACGAGCTGATCGCCAGGCTGCGTGACGAGGGGCGCATGCTCTTGCGGCTGTCGCAGCAGAGCCCTGGCATCGTTCAGGCGCTCGACGTGGGCTCGATCACGACGCCGGATGGAGGGCGGGTTCCTTACCTCGTGCTCGAGTGGCTCGAAGGTCGGACCCTGGCCGAAGAAATGGCAGTTCGCCGCCGCGACGGCGCAGCTCCATGGACACTTCAAGACGCCGTCGCCCTCCTGACCCCGGCTGCCGAGGCCCTCGCGGTCGCCCACAACGAGAAGGTCGCGCACCGCGACATCAAACCGGACAACCTGTTCCTGGTCGGGACGGGGGCGAAGCGTACGCTCAAGGTCCTCGACTTCGGCATCGCGAAGGTGCTCGCCGATACGGCCTCGCCCGCGGAGGCCGTCACCGCCGCGGGGCCCGCGACCTTTACTCCTGCTTACGGCGCTCCAGAGCAGTTTGACAAAAAGCGGGGCGCGAGCGGTCCATGGACCGACGTGTTTGCCTTGGCGCTCGTTCTCGTCGAGCTCTGTGCTGGAAAGCGCGCCCTGGAGGGGGACGAGCTCGTGGAGCTGTACCGGTCCTCGGTGGATCCTAGCGTGCGTCCGACCTTGCGCGCGCATCGGGTCGAAGTGCCACCCGCCGTTGAAGCCGTGGTGGCGAAGGCGTTGTCCGTCGAGCCGACCCTGCGCTTCGCCGCCGTGGGACCGTTCTGGAAAGCCCTCGAAGCCGCCATCGCGTCCGAGGGCAAGGCACCGACACCCGCATCTTCCCACGCCGACGCGCTGCTCGCGACGGGCGACTACGCGCGCGCGGAGGGCATCGATCTGGGCGCCGAGGAGGCCCAAAAACACGACGACCCCGCGCTCATGGCCACGGCGCCGGCGCAGGTGGACGAGCGCTCTGTCTCGGACAGCGAGCCTGCGAACGTGGCGCGCGTGGCGACCACGCGCGGCGCTGTGGTGACCAGCGAGCGTGGGAAGGTCGAGCCCCCTGCCGGACGTTCGAGGGTCGCGATGGTCGGGGGCCTGCTGCTAGCGGCGGGCGTTCTGGTGCTTGCCCTGGTGGGCCTGCGCGAGCTGCCCGAGGCAGACCCGGGCGTCTCCCCGGCGCCCAGCGCTTCGGTCGCGCCGGCGCCGTCGAGCGCTCCGGTTTCGAAGAGCCCGGAGGCCGCTGCGTTGTACGACGAGGCCCTCCAGGCGTGGCGCGGCGGGGCCCCCGACGACGCCGTCCTTGCCATGGAGAAGGCTGCCAACCTCGATCGCGAGCTGGCCGCTGCCCAGCTTCGGCTCTCGCTGTGGAAGCTCAACAAGAAGCCGATCGAGTCGCGGGAGCATTACGACCTCGCGCTGCGCCACCGTTCCTCGTTGAGTGTCTCGGACAACGAGCTGCTCACGGCCACCGAGCCTCTGCTCCAGGATCCCTGGGACCTCGCAGAGTACGAGCGGAGGCTGACGGCCTTGACGGCGAAGCGCCCAAACGACACGGAGATCTGGATTCTGCTCGGGAGCGCCCGCCTCAAGCTCCTACGCTTCGACGCCGCCATCGAGGCCCTGGACCGCTCCCTCGCGGTCGATCCGGCGGCGGTGGGCGCTTGGGTGCTGAAGGGAGAGTGTCTGTCCATGAAGGGCGACCCCAAGGGTCAGCTCGCCGCCTACGATGCGTGCTTGGAGCACGCGCCCCGGGCCCTCGAATGTCAGGCCCAGAAGGTGGGTCGCGCGGGGCGCCTGGGCGACTGCACGGGGATGCTGGAGGAAGCAAAGCGCCTCTTGTCCATGAGCCCCAAATCGGCCCTCACGCAGAAGCAGCTCGCGGTGGCTCTCTACGCCACGGGCGCGCCGCGGGACAGCGTGCTCGAAGCGCTGTCCAGGGGCTGGAGCTACCGACCGGAGTCGAGCCGAAAGACTGCCGAGCTCGGCGACCGCGCGGCCCTCGCACTGCTCGACGGCGACTTCACGAGCGCGGTCGCCACCTTGGAGCAGTGGCTCAAGGAGGTCTCCGACAAGCCCGATCAGGACTCCCATGCCATCCCCGCCCGGGCCCTTGCGGAGGTGTACGCCGAGATGGGCGCGACGCAAAAGGCAGGTAAGGTCGCCGACGACCTGATGCGGAAGATGGGCGCGTGGACCGAGCCCTCGCTCAGCGATTGGAGCATCGCTTTTCTCCCATTCCGCTACCGCGCGGGGCTGTTGTCGAAGCAAGACTACGACAAGGGTAGGGTCGCCTGGGCCGAACGGTTCCGGAGCAAATGGAAGGCGTCGGGGCAGCGCGCCGACACCGAGCTCGAATGGATGATCTGGTCCCAGCAATACGGGGTCGCCATCGAAAACGAGGCGGACGCGGCAGAGGCCCTCCTGGCCATGCCCAAGGTTGAGCCCCCCGTCATGGCCACGGGAAGGTGGACGCTCGTCGACCTAGGAGCTGGAAAGGCCCGCGTGCTGAGCGGGGATGGAGCGGGTGCCCGCCCGCCGCTCGCGCGTGTTGCGGGCTCGTGTGGGGCTTTGTTCGATCCGATCTCGGCGATGGAAGGTCAGCTCTATCTGGGACGCGCCGCCGAGCAGCAGGGCGACCTTGCGTTGGCGCGTCAGGCCTATGGCAAGGTGGTCGCGGTGTGGGGCGCGGCAAAGCCGAAGAGCGTCACCGCCGAACGCGCGAAGGCGCGCCTCGCCGCGCTCGCGAAGGCCGGGAAATAGGCGCGCGCGGCCGCGCCGCGTGAGGGAAGATGGTCAGACGATCTGCTCGACGCGACAGCGGACGTTGTAGATCGATCCGTGGTTATAGAGCCGAATCGTCGCGACGCCGTTGTTGTCGTAGAGCTCGGGGGTGTTGCTGGTGACCGAGCCAAACGACGCCAATCGCTCGATGCTCAGGCTGCCGTTGGCCCAACGCTTGAGCATCCAAGCCGCCGTCCCGGGAGCGTTGGTGCCGGTCACCGCGCAGAAGTAGAACGCCACGAAGTTTGTGGGGAGGGCGTTGCCGTTGCGATCCACGAGCGCCGCGGGTGCGTTCGTGCTGACTGCGTAGTCTTGGTAATAGGTGCGGTCGTCTTCCAAAAATCCGGAGCGGATGTCAAGCTTCGCGGTTGGGCTGGAGGTGCCGATGCCGACGTTCGCCGAGGTGGTTACCAGACCCGATCCGTCTACCCAAAGGCTCGTGCCCGCGGGGCCGACGGGACCCGCAGGTCCAACGGGCCCGGCGGGACCCTGCGCGCCTGTCGCTCCGGTTGCGCCCGGGACCCCTTGCGCGCCTTGTACACCTTGCGGACCTTGCGCACCGGTGGCGCCCGTCGCGCCTTGTGCACCTTGGGGTCCTTGTGCGCCGGTAGCGCCCTGGACACCTTGCGGACCTTGCACACCTTGCGCGCCTGTGGCGCCTGGTGCGCCCTGGAAACCTTGTGGACCTTGCGCGCCGGTAGCTCCGGTGGCGCCCTGGATACCTTGCGCGCCCTGGATACCTTGTGGACCTTGCGCGCCGGTAGCTCCGGCGGCGCCCTGGATACCTTGCGCGCCCTGGATACCTTGTGGACCTTGCGCGCCGGTAGCTCCGGTGGCGCCCGGAATACCCGCCGGTCCCTGGGGTCCGACCGCGCCGTCCGCGCCGGCGGGGCCTTGCAGTCCGGTGGGGCTTCCTACCCATTGACCGGAGGCGTCGATCACCTGACCGAAACCTGGAATCGTCACCGAATTCGGGTGGATATCGCCGATGGCATCGCCCGCGACGAGGGCGAAAGGCACGCTGCCGATCTCCGCGCGCGGCGTCATTTCGGGGTCGGTGCCGATGGTCATGCCAAAGTAGCGCGTCGAGCCGTCGAAGAGCGTGGCGGGGAAGGGGACCAGGGCGCCGAGCTGGACGGAGTAGTAGCCCTCGTCGAAGGTGACCGCACGCAGCTCGCTCCAGAGAGGGACCGTCGCCGCGGGCGAGTCGTACACCGCAAACAACACGTCGATGGTCCCGTTCACGGGCGCCTGCGCCGCATCGAAAAGGCGCCCCTGTTGCGGCACGGTCGGCGGAACCCAGGCGCTGGCGGCGCTTGACCACAGGCCCGCGGCCAGCAAAAGGGCGGTCGTAAAGAGTCGCTTGCGGGTCCGTTTTCCCTGCATCATGGCTCGCTCCTCCGGCCGGCTCGCGTTCTCTGCGAGCAGGACCAACCTCCAACATCAACAGGTCTTTTTTCCGCCGTCAAGACGGGGCCTACGACTCTTTTTCGAGCTCGGCCCCGCACAGGAATGAAATGTTAATTCGATTACTGGAATGCGCGCGTCGCTTCGGGGTCGCGCGCGACGCTTCTGGCGCGGCGGAAGCTATCTTCCGCGGAGCTCGGCGGTCACCGTCATGGGGGAGGCGCCTTCGCTCCCCGGCGGACGAATGACCGAGCGCGGGACGTGTTGATGCGCTTCCCACCAGACGCGGGCATGGGCTTGGGTCCAGGAGGGGGCGTCGGCGCAGCTCTCCAAGGCCTCGACGAGGGCCTCGGCGCTGGCGGGGCGATCGTCTGGCTGCTTCTCCAGGCAGCGTAGGATCACCGCCTCCAGGTCGCTGGGTAGGGGCCGACCTAGCCGCTCGGACGGTGGCTTGGGGGGCGTGTGCAAGTGGTCGGCGAGCACGGAGACCATGTTGTCGCCGTCGAACACGGGGACGCCTGTCAGGAGAAAATAACCGACCGCGCCGAGGGAGTACAGATCGCTCCGACCGTCCACGCGATCGGGCGCGAGGACGGCCTCGGGCGGCATGTAGAGAGGCGTTCCGGTGATCGCGCGGGTGCCCGTCAGGCCCGCCTCGGCGTCCTGATGGACCGCCTTTACGAGCCCGAAATCAACCACCTTCGCGACATCGAAGATCCCGCCCCGCTCGCACAGGATGACATTGGCCGGCTTCACATCGCGGTGGATGAGGCCTATTCGGTGGGCCTCGCCGAGGGCCCCCGCGATCTGACAAAGGAGAC
>CAYLJT010000224.1:0-10784 GCA_964383995.1 uncultured Polyangiaceae bacterium | reverse complement strand
GGGCGTTCGGCGCGATTCTGTACTTCTTGCTGACGGGGCAAGGTCCGTTCGCAGCGCCCACGCCAGCCGACACCGTGACGCGGATCGTGCGAGAGCCTCCGGACCTGGAGCCCTTGTGGGAGCGGCAGGTGCCTGCGGGTCTGTGTGAGGTTTTGCTGCGCTGCCTGCAGAAGTCGAAGGAGAAGCGCTTTGCAAACGCGGTGGATGTGGCGCGGGCACTGGCTCCCTTCTGCTCGACCATTCATCGCTCGGGTAGGTACCAGCACGAGCTGAGGACGACCGCTCGCATCTTGATGGACCCACAAGCCGAGAAGTCGGCGGAAGCCGAGCCGGTCTCCTTGGCGCCTGCCACCGTACGAACACCTCGCCCAAGCGAGGAGCCCGTGATCGTCGAGTCTCCAGCTGCGGGAGCGCCGGAGGAACACCCGGTGGTGCAAGTCGAAGCCTGGATGGAGGCCGAAACGGTGTGCGAAGGGAGCCCTCCCGAGCATGTCGTCGTGATGTCTGAAGTTGTGGCGAGCGTTGGAGTGGCTCGACCACGTCCTGCGAAGCCGTCCAGGCGGGCGCCCGCCATGCTGTTCGTACCGCTCGTGGCGCTGCTCTTGGGGGGCGTTGGAGGTGCGCTTTGGAGGGGAAGGTGGACACCCTCTCGCCTGTATGCGATCTCGGATGTCTCAGACCGTCCGCTCTCCACCACGCTCCACGCCATCGTTCATGGGTCCGTTCAAGAGCTACCGGTCGCCGTCGTGATGACCCGTGAAAGTTCGTCGGAGGGACCGGCCGCGGAGAGGCAGCCGCTCGCGGCGAAGTCTGTCGTTGAAATTCCCGAGCCCGCGCTGCTACCGGTGGCGCAAAGGAACCCTGCGCGATCCTTACCAGAACGGGTCGCCGTCCAACCGCGCCGGGCGGCGCGCCCGGCGTCCGGGGAGAGCGATGGCAAGGTGTCGGAGATCTATTCGACGTACGCCAACGATCCCCCGGCTCCGACAACGCCGGCCGAGCCATTTCCGTAACCTTCCGCATCGACAAGTTCTTTCGAGCGGCGCGGCTGGGCGGCACGCGAGCATTTTCGCAGGGAAACCTGCGCTAGGGCGCCAGCTCCACCACGAACATGTCTTCGTGCTTCGAAGCTCGATCACACTTGGGCTTGCGCGTTCGGAGACAGCCGGCGGCCGAGAGTGGCGCGCCGACGAGCCGATGACGCCCCCGCGCCAACGGCTCGGGTCGCTTTCGTGTGTGGCGCCGGCTCCACCATCACGAACTTCAGGTCGCGCACACCTGTGCGAGGTCGTGTGCTATTTTCAAACGGCACATGGCTAGGCGCTACGTTGCTGACGCCGTGGGCGCTTTGGTTTCCGGAGCAGATATTGGGCTCGTGGTCGCTTCAAAATTCCCACACCGGTTCTCTTCGCGCGCCGGCCCGGCTCGGGCGCCGTCGGCGTGCGTCGAATCCAATACGACCGAGCCAATGACGTGCTGTATTTGAGCGGCAACACGCCGGAGCGGCAGGCGGCAGGGGGAGGCCTGGCCATGGGTGCGGTGCTGCAACGGTACGATCACTTCCTGCAAGATCCGATCGCCGCGACGCCGCGTTACGGTCAAGGCCTCGTGCTCCCTGCCACCACCGAGAACGCGTACTCACAAAAGGGCACAGGCTACCATTTCAAGGCGTTTGACGTAGCGGGGGACTACGTGTTTGTCTGGGACATGTACGGCAAGATTCATGTCTACGACGCCGCCACGGCCGCTCCCGTCATCAACATCGGTCCTGGCCCGGAGGTCGATGGTCAGATAGCCTGGACGAACCAGCCCAAGCAACACGCGTTCAAGAGGTCGAACGGTGAGTACCTGCTCACCATGGAAGATAGCGCCTGGCACGCGAGAAACCTGCTCTACCGCTGGACACCAGCCAGCCCCGCGCCGGTCCCGACGGGCACGGGTCACTGACGACGAGGAGCGCGTCGGGGAGCTCGTCGTGGCCTCCCCGCGTCAACGGACGGCGCGCGGCGTCGTGGGGTAGGGCAGGGGCGTCGGGCGCCCGCTGCACCACGAACCGGTCCTCGTGCTCCGAAGAACTCAGGCGAGAAACGCACGGTCGTCAGCGATCGGCGCGTCGGGGGCAAGTGCCTCGCCGCGTACAATGGCTACGACTTTTCGTAGCTCGGGACCACGGCAGCGGACGATGCCGACGATCGCATCTACTCGAACTGTGGGTCCTGGTGCGACCCCAGTAAACCCCGGACCTTTGTTTGAAACGGAGAAGACGCCGGCGGAGCGGCTCCACACGGTTCGTGTCATGCAGTGGAAGCAGAACAGCGGCTCCCGGCACGCGCGGAGGTGAGCTTCGCAAGAGCCGGGAAGGTCAGGCCGAAGTAGTGAACGCGCGCAACTTCTCTAGCCTCCCTCGGAGCCCGTGCGAAATCTACCCCTCGACGCACGCTACGGCGACGAGGCAGTCGGCGAAGGTTTGGATGTTTTGGCAGTCGGTGAACTGGGTCGGACAATTGTCGAGCGCCTGGAGCTGCGTCGCATCACAATCCAGGAGATCGGCCGTGCAGTCTTGCAGGCAGGTCGATGGGCCGAAACATTGCTCGAGCAACGTGCACAGGTTCATGCACACCTGTTCCGGTGAAAGCTGCCCACCGCCGGAGCCTCCTTGACCACCGGAACCACCGGCCCCCATCATGCCACCGGCTCCGCCTGTACCTGCCATGCCACCGGCTCCGCCTGTACCTGCCATGCCACCGGCTCCGCCTGTACCTGCCATGCCACCGGAGCCGCCCGTTCCCGCCATGCCACCGGAGCCGCCTGTTCCTGCCATGCCGCCGGAGCCGCCCGTGCTCCCGGAGCTGGCGTCGCTCGAAGTCGTCGTCGAATCTCCGCAGCCGACCAGAATCGAAAGGCAAGCGGCGAAGGCCCCTGCGTATGCGTGCTTCATGTGAGACTCCGAGCTCGATATCAGAGCTTGTCGATCTTGAATGTGTAGGTGTGCGTCGTGCAGCCGTCCGGGCGGCCTGCGGCCTGCTCGACCGGGATGCCCACGAGAAACGATTCGGTGTTCGGTACGTCGTTCCCGATCTTGGCGGCGCCGGTCGTTACCGTGAAAGGACCGCTGGTGGTGAGCTTTGTCAGATTGGGGAAGGTCAGGTCGAGGTAGTGGTCGGCACCCGAGGTCGCCGGGGGATTCGGTGGCATGCGCAGCAGGCCGAAGTCGCACGCGAGGTCGTCTTCGGCGCAGCTTTCCTCGGTCAGCGCACCGAGCGCGGTGTTGTCCGACATGATCTTGCGAACCTCGAGGACAACCACGTCGTCCATGGCGTAGAAGCAGCGTGCCGTGAAGTGCACGTTGATCGTGCCGAGGCCGTCCATGGTGGGATCGGGGCAACTCCACTGCATGCTGAAAATCCCCGCGTACGAGCCCGTGTAGGGCGCGCAGGCGTCGTCCGGCGGGCCGCCGCCGCTGCCGCTCGTCGATGGCGTCGAGCCCACGGTGCGACCGCAAATGGTCCCTTCGGTGGGTAGGACGGCACCGTCCTTTACCTGGAAGCGGAGGAGCACGTCGCAGGTCTGGTCGATGTTGGGCTTTCCAGTAATGACGCTGCCCGACATGGTGAGCGCCGGGGAGCTGTAGGTGAAGTCTGTGAACGTGTTGCTCTCCGCGTTGCTGTACGAGCCGGTGAGGGTCAAGGCGCCGCCGAGCTTGAGCTGGTAAGAGTCCCCGGTGAGGCCGCAGTCGGCGTAGTCGAGCGCGAGATTCCAGGTGAACACGTCGCCAGCCACCGAGGTCAGGCCCGTGATGTGCGCGCTGCCGCCCAGCTCGCAGGGCGCGGTGGCGTCGACGGGGCCGACCGGCTGGTCCAAGAAGCCGGAGTCGGCGATGACCTTGAACGTACCGTCGATGATGGCGAACGCGGTGTGGTCGTCTCTGCACTGTTGGTCGCACAGCTCGGCGCTGTCGTCCCCGGTACACGCCGCCATCAAGGTGGCGAAAGCGAACAAGCACAGGAACGCTAGGTAGAAAGCGCGCATCTGTTCCTCCGAACGCAGGGGCTCATGTCGCATCGTACATGGCTTACTCGACCGCGTCGAGATGCACGACGCCAGGCCCGGTCGTTTCACGACGACCCGTCCCATGGACGTCTCGCTTACCCGAACCCCCGGAGCACGGGCTCCACGAACAGCGGCGAAGTCCCCAGCACGCAGGCGACGGTCCAGACGTGTTGGAGCGCGGTAGGCAAACTGTCCAGACCGATCCGCCGCTCGATCAAGGTCAGCACGCCTTGCGCGACGAAGAATCCACCTGCCATGGCGACCGCCTCAGGGCCGACAACGACCGCCGCGAGCGTCATGTGCAGCAACGTGCTTGCGGCGAAGGCGGCCGCGATCCCCAACAACGCGAGCCGGCGTCGCGCGAAAGGCATGAAGCAGTGTCGGTGGAACCAGTCGCGTACGACGAGGTTCCAGCGCTCGCCCCAGAACTCCTGAAGGCTCTTCGACAGGATCGGCGTGCGGTGGAGGGGTGGTAGCTCGAGGCCGATGGCCCGATAGAAGAAGCGGAGAAGTGTCGCGACCGCGTCGATCGAGGCATACGCGAAGACGGCGCCGCCGAGCCAGCGAACGGCGTAGTGGGCCGGGCCTTCGAGGCGGTTTGCGTAGGTCAGCGCGAGCTCGAAGCCCGCGGCAGAAAGCAAGCCATATCCGATCGCGGCGGCCAACAGCCGACCGTCGAGACGCCTTTGGGTCTTCACGACAGCCCTTGTCTCGAACGGCGAGGTGACCGCCCAGAGTCGATGCAGGAGCGGCAGCGGACGCGCCTCGCGAGCCCGATCGATCGCGCGGAAGACCGCGAGCATCGCCGTCAGCGCGAGCAAGAACCGATAGACCGGCAGCGATGCCGGCACGAGAAACGGAACCGACCACGCGGCTACCGCGAGGATCAAAGCGACCGCGGTCCGCAGCGCGCCGCGCCCCGAGACGGCACCCGACGCGAGCCCGAGCGCGACGGTCGCCAGAACGGCGATCCACGGAGCGTCGGCGATGGCGGTGTGGAGATCCACGTCACGAAGGAATACGGCAGAATGGTGGGCTTGTCTCGAACGATTGCTGGCGGCGTCGTGGCGTCGCCGTCGATGGCTCAGGTTGTGTCCAGGTGCTGATAAGGAAGACACCTCCACGGCAACGGCGCTCTTGGTCAACATCGAAGGGAAAGCCCCAAGGGGGGCGCCGAGCGGGTGTAGATGGGCTGCGACTCGCAGCCGAGCCGTGGTATGCCTCGCTCCCCGAAGGAAGGAGACTCGAAATCGATGAAGTTTGTCACATTCTACGAAATGGCCCCCGACGCGATGCCCAAGCTCATGGTGCACTTCCCCGCCCACCGCGCGCACCTCGACGACTTCCTCGCGCGCGGTCTCGCCTTGGCAGCGGGACCCCTGGGCAACCCACCCGAAGGCGCCATGGGCATCTTCCACTCCCGTGAGGCCGCCGAAAACTTCATCGCAGGCGACCCGTTCGTCCAAAACGGGCTGGTGAGCAAGTGGCGGATCGTCGAGTGGAACGCCGCGTTCCTTTGACCGGTTGGTGGGCACGCGAGCGAGCACCGCGCCACCATTGCCGCCCGCACCTCCCGCTGCCTGCCCTCCGGTGTTGTCCTCGACGTGCCGCTTTGCGCGTTGCTCGACGATCGAGGAGCGCTCCTGGTTCCCAAGCGGGAAATCGAGAGGGGCGCTAGCCGCCGCCCTGGCCGCCGCGTCCGCCATCGCCTCCCGCGAGGTCGGCGGCCTCCTTCGTGAGCCAACCCAGGACACGGACGCGAAGGTCCTGAGACATGTCCGGGGCATCGTGCCCATCATGGCCATAGGTCCCGGGAACGGTGAGGAGTCTGGACTCGGAGGGCACCGGAACGATGATTCCGGGCCACAGCGTGATGCTCTTGTAGTAGTCAGGTCCCGCGAGAAAAGGCGCGTCTGCCGCGCCTTGCGCCCGATGGCAAGGTTCGCACTGCGCGACAAGATCGTCCTCCAAGGCCTCGAAGCATTCGCGGGCCGTTGGCAGATGGTCTCCGGCCCCCTGCTGGTGCTCATGAGTCGAGGAACCAGCGCGGCACGTGCCAGGATAGAGGTGCGTGGGGCGGTCGATCGTCTCGGACAGTAGGTCTCAACTACGCGACCGGGCCACCGGTGCTCTGATGCCGAGTCGAGGGCATGCCGGTGGAGGCCTGCGGCATAAGCTTCCGGGGGGCGCAAAAAGGGCCGCTGAAACCCTCATCTGGCTGACGTTAGGCGGTGTGCAGCCGTATTTTCCCCGGCACGCGGAGCGTTACACGGCCGACCGCCGCGTATCTGATCGTGGCAATCGCAGGGGGCCCGTCGATACCGCCGCTTCGTGGATCTATGCCTTATCCACGGAGGCAGGGCTTGCAGTCGCTGGCGTACTGCGCGAGGCTGGCCCATGGCTAGATATTGGATGATGCGTGTGGACCACTGGAACGCTGGCGCGCTGCTCTGGACAGAGCTTCAAGCCGGGCGACTGCGGCAGGGGTGGGGGTATCGCGCTGATCAGGACCTGGTGGTCCTGGAGGCCAAGAAAAAGAGCGGCGTCGCGTTGACGGAGCACCAGACGCGCACCTGGAGGGGCAACCGTCGCATGCTCCCGTCGCAGACCGATGGCATCGCTCAAGGGGATGTTATTTTGGTTCCGCATCTTCCCGTCTACGGACGTTGGTCGGCTGTCCGCGTGACGGGCGGCTACCGCTTCGAGATTCCGGACGGCGCCAAGGACTATGGGCACATCTTGCCTGTGGAGCTGCTCTCGCGATCGAGGTCCATCCATCCACACGACCACGTGGTTTCAGCGCGGCTCAGGCAGACGGCGAAGGCGCGGCAGCGCCTTTGGAGCCTCGATGCGCTGGGCTCCGAGGTAGAGCGCGTGTTGGCGGATCTGGCGAAGCCCGAGCCCTCTGGACCCGTCGACTCGCCCGAGCGTCTGGACGTCATCCTAAGCGACCTTGAAAACCACGCCTTGAAGCAGCTGAAGCATCACTTTACGGCCGCCGAATTCGAGGCGCCCTGCGTCCGCTTGTTGGAGGCCATGTACGGAGCTGGGAGGGTGCAGCATACGGGCGGAAAGTCCGAGAACGGCGCCGATGCAATCTGTACACACACAGACCCGAGTGGAATCGAGCACAAGGTGGCGGTTCAGATCAAGATGTGGGCGGGGGTCGCCGAGTGGTGCCGACCCCTTGAGCAGATCGAGCAGGCCGTCGAGTCGTACGAGAGAATCACGGGGGGTCTCGTGCTGACAACGGCGTTGAGCGGATCTCCCACCTTTGAAGCCAAGCGCGAAGAGCTTGAGGGCAAGCTGGGCATCTCCATTGTGGTTGTCTATTGCAGCGACCTGGTGCGGCTTTTCTTACGACACCTGCCGGGAATCATCGAGGGGGACTCCGAGGTGGGTGCCCGTGTCAAGACGACTTCGTCGGTTACCGCGGTAGACGCATCGCGAACCTTCGCGTCGGTGCTATCGCAAGATCGGGTTTCCAAGCCGACCGAAGATACCGACGCCACGGGGCTCGCCTGGGAAATCGCGCAGGAGCTGGGCATTCGGCTCGCGCGGACCTTCCGGTTGCCCGACGCGGTTGACGGCTCCCAGCAGGTTCTCTTTGTCGTTCGTGGACGGGTGTCCGAAGAGATCCGGGCAGCGCTCCTGGCTCGGCTCACCGCTCATTCCGGCGGCCTTCGGGTTTCGCTCGAGGGGCGCCCCATCGTGGATATCGACCTTCAGGACGAGCCGGAGAGGGATGGGCTTACGGGTCTTGTGGCTCGGTTTGTGGGGAGCTGATTACGTCGTCTCAAGGACTTGGATGAGCACTACCCCGGCGGCCACGCTGGCTTCGGGTGACATGATGGGTGCGCAGGCGGAGTGTTCGCCCTGAGGGCGTTCTGTCAGGCGGGCTCTGCGTCGTCCTCCGAGTCCACCCAAGCCTTCCATTCTGCAAAATTGCCAACGCCCATCCGTTCGAGCTCCTGGACTCCGACCTCGTAGTCGTCACGATCGGGCAACAATTGCATGTCTATCCAGTCGAGCCACGGGAGCGGTGGATCGTACCGGCGAAAGTACGCGCACCTCTCGGCAAGTCGCGGCGAGGCCCCCATCCTCGCGTGATTGCGGAGCGGCCAAGTCTTGTGTATCGTGCGCCCAACGCCCATGAGCACCCCGCGCATCGGACCCCTTGCGTACACTACTTCGGCACCGGACCTCCGCACGCGCGCGATGGTGGTGACACAACGCCCCCGGCGGTCGCCATGATCACGCGCATCTACGTCGACAACTTCCGCACGCTCGTCGACTTCGAGTGGAAGCCTGGGAAGCTTGTTCTACTTCTGGGCGAAAACGGTTCCGGCAAGACCTCCATTCTTGATGTGTTGTGGTCCATCCGCCGGCTCTTGATCGACGAGAGCGACGTGGTCGATCTGTTTCCGGGGTCAACCTTGACACGCTGGGGTCAGCTCCGACCAGACCAGACCTTCGAGATCGACGTGCGCAGCGGCCAGGTGACGCTCCGCTACCGGCTGGTCGTCCATCACGAGCCCAAGAAGCCACCCGTTATCGCCGAAGAGGTCTTCCGCCGAGGCGAGCAGGTCATCTCCGCGTTTCGCGACGGAAACCTTACCTTTGAAACGCTCGCGGGCAACCCAATCACCATGCCGGCGCGCACCACGCGGTCCGCGTTTCCCGTGGTGGTAGGAGCGCTGCCAGACGGGCCGACCCAGGCCTTCTCGGACTTTCTCTACCAAACTTGGCTGGTAGCACCCGACCCCCGGGCCATGTCGGGCAGCGCGGAAAAAGAGGCCTCGGCTCTCGCCCGCGATTGCGCAAACTTCGCTGCCTGGCTGAAGCCCATGTTGGCCCAAGCCCCCGAGGCTGTGGCGCGCGCGCGGGAAGAGTTGCACCAGGTGCTCGGCCTCAGGTCTCTCCAGTTTCCCAAGGGGACGACACGGCTGATGGCTGCGTTCGACGCGCCCGATGCGACGACGGCCATCGACTTCGCAGAGCTTTCCGACGGGCAGCGGCAGCTCATCGTGCTGTACGTCCTGCGCCACGTCGTTTGGGAGATGGGGCATCTGGTCGTGTTCGATGAGCCCGACAACTACCTTGCGCTTTCCGAGATTCAGCCCTGGGTGACCGAGGTAGTCGCCAGCGTGCTCAGCGAAAGCGGGCCCCAGGTGTGGATGGTAAGTCATCACCCCGAGATTCTCGACCTCTTGGCCAGGGAATATGGCGTTCAGCTCGTCCGGGACGAGGGCGGAGCTACCTTGCCACCGCGACACTTTCCTGATTCCGGCGGCTTGGCCCCTGCGGCGTTGGTAGCCGGAGCGTGGAGCCGTGAGTAGGACAGCCAGGGTGGTGCTTCTGTGCGAAGATACCCAGTCCCGAATGTTCCTGGAGCACGTGCTCGCCCATCGAGGCTACGATCGGCGCTCCATCCGCGTGGTGATGGCGCCTCCGGCGGCGGGCTCGGCGGAGCAGTTTGTTCGAGGTCAATACGCGACGTACGTGCGCTTCTTGAGGCGGCACAAGGCGACGAAGGCGCAGGTTGTGCACCTCGATGCCGATCCAACCTACTCGGTCGCTGACAGGCACAAGCAGCTCGCCGAAGCGCTCGCACCGCACGAGGGAAGGACCGCCGACGACCCCATTGCGCTCCTGGTTCCCAAGCGGAATATCGAGACTTGGATCCACCTGCTTCGAGGGGTTAGCGTCGACGAGGAGACGGCGTATCCGAAGCTATCGGGCCGGGAAGGGTCCTGTGGGCCTGAAGCTGTCGCGTTCTCGACCCACGCTTCCGAGGGGACGTGGCCTGCGCATAGGATCCCTTCCATGGACGCGGGGCTTGTAGAGCTTCGCCGGCTTCCACACGGCTCGTCGATGCGCTGACCGTGGCGACGTCTGAAGCAGTGAAACGAGCGAGGTTCACGTCGCGAACATGAAGCGATGCGGGGTGCTCAATCGCCAAGGCGTCAAGCAAGACCGCGCTGTTCCCAGCAAGACCGCGCTGTTCCCAAGCTTGGATCACCCGTACCCAAGCTTGGATCACCCGTACCCAAGCTTGGATCACCCTGGGCTGCTCCAGTTTGACCGACGAGCCTGCCCAATTTCCGCAGGATCCGAGGTTCGCGTTGCCCGGGGTCATGGATAGGACCCGACCTTGCGAGCGTAGGTCCGGGAGCGAACCCCTGTTTCTAACGCGAAATGCCGGGTGGGGACGCAGCGGGATGGTATGGCGCGGGCTGGACAACGCTTGGCGCTGTAGGAGCCAAGCTCGCGCACGGGATCCAAGGACTTCGCTGCCTGCAAGCTGGAGAGCGTGCGGCCGAACACCCCGTCGCGTGGACGCTTGGGGCCCAAGGCGGCGATGAATTTGCGCGAAGCAGTACTTAGCAAAGGACCGGTGGCGGCCCGTGAGTTCTCGCAGAAACCGACCCGCGGTGCCGCCATCGCACTGAGGGCATCGACTCGGTGGGCTTGGCGCCGAGTCAGGGGCCCGCGCGCGGACCCGGCTCGATCGACAGGTTGGAAGACCCCCGCGAGCCGACCCCTCGGCTCCGGCGGCAGGTTTTGGCTGGCGCGCGGACCGCCTGCGCGCTCCGTGGGGTTCCTCAACCTACCCACGCTACCGACCTGTCGGCTCACTGGGCAAGTTGAAAGACTCCCGGGCCACCGTCCGGGCCCCTGTGCGTTCCGGAAACTCTGCGGCACTTCTTCCGGAAACTCTGCTGCCAAACGAG
>CAYLJT010000223.1:0-10793 GCA_964383995.1 uncultured Polyangiaceae bacterium | reverse complement strand
GTCTTGCTCGGTGAGCAGCGGGCCGCCGTCGGCGAGCAGCTTGCGCAAGGTGACCAGCATCTTCGCGTAGCGACGCAGGTTCTTTTGGCAAACGGCCACGTTCCACAGCAGGCGTGGATCCTTGGAAAGCTCGTACGCTTTCTCGAACTTCACGATCGCGTTCGCGAAGTCTTTGTCCGCAAAGAGCACCTTGCCCGCCTCGTACTCGGCCTTCGCCATGCCCGACAATGTCTCGGACAAAGGCGTCGGCGCCGCGGGGCTCGGGGCCTCGGTGGTCTTGGGCTTGGGCTGGGCCGCGGCGAACGACGGCGCGAGCAGCGCGGCCACGAGGGTCGCCGCAAAGAGGCGCCGCGCTGCGTTCTTCGCGCGGCCCCGGCTCGAAAGGCTCGAAAGGCTCGAAGCGACCACGGTTATTTGAGCTCCATATCGAGGGGGTTCTTCTTCTTCTCGGTGGCCGTCGGGGGGGGAGCGGCAGGCGTTGGCGGCGGAGTCGGGGCCGGTGCGGCCGCGGTCGTTGTCGGAGACTTGGGCGCGACGCCGGCCTTCGGCGGGCTCGGCGCCGCAGCGGACGCGGCGGCCGGTGCCTGCGAGGGCGTCGCGGCGGGCGCTGGCTCGGGCATCGGGGAGACCACCGGGCTGGCGGTGTTTGTCTCGGACACGGCGGTGCTCGTCGTGCCCGGAGCGGCTTGATCGGACGCGGCCGCGGGCAGCGCGTCGTCGCTCGATCCGCCCGAGCGCGTGAGGCTCAGGACCGCCACCACGATGGCCGCGACGGCGACCGCCACGGCCCCCAACAGCAGCACACGTGAAGGGGGCTTGGCGGCCGGCGCTTCGGCGGCGGCCATGGTCATCGCTGCCGTGGTGAGGGCCTGCGCGGGCGGCACGGAAGGCGTGCTCGATGGCTGAGGCGTGGGGGCCGTCGACGGAGCGCCCGCGGGCGGCGGCGGGAGCGACGCGCTCGGGAAGCTGAAGGGCGTCATCGACGCGTCGCTCTCGGCGAGGGCCGCAAGGGCCGACGCCATCTCCCGCGCGCTTTGAAAGCGCACCGAAAGATCGCGCGCGAGGGCGCGCTCGAAGAAGCCGTCGATGCCCGGCGGGAGCTCGGGCGCGTGTTGCGAAGCGGGGACGACCGGGTCGCTGCAAATGCGAATCAATAGATCGCCCGTCTCGTCGCTCTTGAACGGGATCACGCCGGTGAGCGCGCGGTACGCGATGACGCCGACGGACCAGATGTCGGTCTGGTGGGTGACCGTCTTCGCGGCCCGAATCTGCTCGGGGCTCATGTATTGCGGCGATCCGAGCAACATACCGGTCTTCGTCGCTTCGCCGGGCTCCCCCGAGCCGAGCGCCTTCGCGATGCCGAAGTCGAGGATCTTGACCACTTCGTCGTCGCCAGAGGCCGCCAAGAAGATGTTGGCGGGCTTCATGTCGCGATGAACGATGCCCGCGTTGTGCGCCTGCTGCAGGGCTTTGCAGGTGGGGACGATGATGTCGATCGTCTCGCGCAGCGTGAGCCTTCGCCGGTGCTTCAAGCGCGTGGAGAGCGCCTCGCCGGCCATCAGCTCCATGACCAGATAGGGCACCTCGTCGGCGACGCCGTACTCGAAGACCTGCACCACGTGGGAGCTCGAGAGCTGCGCGGCGGCCTTCGCTTCGCGCTCGAAGCGCGAGCGCGCGTCGGCGGAGTCGACGAGGCTCGGATCCATGAATTTGACCGCGACGTCGCGATCCAGCGCGAGGTCCTTCGCGACCCAGACCGAGCCCATACCGCCCTTCGCGATGGGGCGTTCGATGCGGTATTTTCCGGCGAGGATCTGGCCCGGAAGGGGGGGGCTAGGCATGACTCTTTCGCCGGTCCCGAACTGCGGAGCTGTTCCCGAATCCCGCTCGGCCGACGGGATTGACGCTACCACGCGCGGGGCGAGGCCGTCACGTGACGGGAGCGGCCCCGAGCTTCGAGCGAGGGTGGCCGCCGGTCACGCTTACAAATCGTAGCCGTAGCGACGCGCAAGGGGCCCCGTGATGGCCCTGTATTGGGCCTTTTCTTCCTCGGAGAGCTTGTGCTCGAAGGCGTCGTTGCGCTTGATCGAGGTGTCGCCCCGGGTGCGCATCTTGTTGCCCAAGACGTGGTGCGAAATATCGAGCAAATTCTCGGGGATTTTGGCGCTTTCCAGGCCCGCCAGGGCGTAGATGCGATCCATCTCGCGTTGCGGGTGATCGCAGAAGTCCTCGTGCGAGACGCGGATCATCTTTTCCTGGGGAAACCCGGACAAAAGCCACTCAATCTCGCGGTTGCGATCGACCCAGAAGCGGGCCGACTCGGCCACCGGCGTTTGCCGGCCGCGTTTCACCGAGTAGCAATAGCCCCCGGGATGACGGACCAAATGCACGACACGCAGGTCCACGTTGGGGATGCGCGACAGGTGCAAGATGCGCCGCGGTTGCTTGCTCGCGTCGAGCACCGCCACCTTGCCCGAGACGTCGATCACGGCCTGCGTGTAGGAGCGGTTCCGCTCGTGAATCGCGGCCATTTGCTCGCGGAAAAAGGGCACATGCTCGAAGAGCCGCATGCGGTAGGCGTGGGGGCCGGGTCGCGACAGGGCCAGCTTGCCGATCTTCGGGTAGTCGAGGAAGTGATAGTCGAGGCCCCACATCGTGGGCTTCCAGCGGTGCCCGCGGGCGGTGTGCTGACGAACGACCTCCTGCCAATAGGGGCAGTCTTTCACGAGCACGTTGCACGAGCAGATGGGGCCCTCGGGGAAGGCCTTCATGTCGACGGTGCCGGGCCCGATGAGCTCACCGGGGCTGACCAGCTTGGGGTGGCTGTTGGCTACGAGCGAGATGATCGTCGACCCCGAGACGTTCAACGAAGTGAGATAAATCCAGGTAAACCGCTCGCTCAAAACAACCTCCGGTCGAATCACGCGGATTCGAAGGCGCCAACAAAGCACAGCCGCGCCAAGATTGGAAAGGGCTCCCGAAGGACGCTGCCCCGCGCGAGCCCCTCGGCTGCCTGAACACAACCATGATGCAACCGGCGCCCCTCCTCGATCCGACCTTCGTGAGGACCTTGGAGCTTCTGCGAAGGCGCCTCTCGATTCGCGCGCGCTCGGGGTCACCGGGCGAACGTTTGGCGCGTCGACGCGGGGGAAACGCCGAGTTCGAAGAGCACCGCGCCTACGCGCCCGGCGACGACGTTCGGCGCATCGACTGGGCGGCCTACGCGCGCAGCGACGAGCCCGTGCTCAAGACATTTCGGCTCGAAGAAGACGCGGTCGTGCGGCTCGTGTGCGACGCGTCTTTGTCGATGGACTTCGGATCGCCCACCAAGCTCGACACGGCCAAGCGTCTGCTCGCGGCCGTCGGCTACATGGCGCTCGCCGGCTCGGAGCGCGCCGAGCTCGTGGTGGCGTCGAGCGGCTCGGCGTCGAGCCGCGGTGCGACGCGCGGGCGTGGTGCCCTCGCGGGCTTGTTGCGCGCCCTCGACGAGCTGAAGCCCTCCGGCGCGACGGACCTCGCGCGCTCCATCGACGCCGTGATCACCCGCGCGAGACGGCCTGGCATGCTGGTCGTCGCGAGCGATTTCTTGGATCGCGGAGCCTACGTGGACGCGCTCGGTCGGGCCGCGAGCCAGGGCCACGACGTGGTGCTGGCCCACGTGCTCGCCCCCGAAGATCAGATGCCCGTGCTCGAAGGCGATGTCGCGCTCGAAGACGCGGAGACCGGCGAGGTCGTCGAGGTGACCATCGATCGCACGCTGCTCGCCGCGGTCCGCGCGCGGTTTCTCGCGCATTGCGAGGCGCTTGCGGCCCTCGCGCGACGCCGACGCGCGGCCTACGTGCTCGTCAACGCGGGGCAAAATCTGGAGGAGCCGCTGCGCCGCATCGTGAGCCGGAGCATCGACGAGGCCGCGGCGCTCGCAGGAGCTGGCGGTGACTGAGCCGCTGTCACTGGGGCCGCTCGGCGTGGAGCTATTGGCTCCGTACGGCTTGCTTTTGGGCCTTTTGTTGGTGCCACTGGTCATCCTTTACATCTTAAGGATCGAGCGCCGACGGGTCCGCGTGGCGTCGACGCTTTGGTTCGCGGCGGCCCACCGGGACCTGCTGGCGAGGCGCCCCTTCCGCAAGCTGGTGCCCCAAATACCGCTCCTGTTGCAGGCGACCGCGGTGCTCTTGCTGGCCGTCGCCTTCGCGAGGCCGTCCTGCGTCGCGGGGCAGCTCGGCGGTGAGAACGTCGCCATCGTGATCGACACGAGCGCCTCGATGACCGCGCGCACGGGCCCGGACGGGGCCGCGACAACGCGCATGGAGCTCGCGAAGCAACGCGCCCGCGAGGTGGTCGAGGGCCTCGCGCCGGGCAGCGCCGCGTTGATCCTCGCGGCGGGCGCCGAGGCCCACCTCGTCGTGCCCCTCGAACGGGATCGGAGCCGCCTGCGACGGGGCATCGACGCGTTGGAGGCGGAGGACGCCGAGGGCTCCCTCACCACAGCGTTGGCGCTGGCGGCCGATCGCCTGGGCTCGACGGGACCCGATGCGCGCATCTTCGTGCTCACGGACGGCCAGCTCGCGCACGACCCGGCCTGGCCGCGCCACATCGCGGTGAGCGTCGAGACCGTGGGCTCGCCCATCGAGAACACGGCCATCATCAAGACCGACGTGCGCTCCGGCGTGGACCCCGGCAGCGGACGCGAGCGCGTCGAGGCCTTCGTCCTCTTGCGCTCGTGGGGCGAAAAGAGCCGCGAGGCCTACGTCACGATGCGCGAAGAGAACGCATCGGACGTGCTCGCGTCGCGACGAATCGTTTTGAGCCCAAATGAAACGGTCCCGGTGGTGCTCGGCTTCGACGTCACGCCGGGAGACTACGGTCGCGGCCTCATCTTCGAGGTGTCCCCGGGCGACGCTCTGCCCGTCGACGACCTCGCCTACGGTCGTGTGCCCGAGGGGCGGCGCATCCCCGTCACCATCCTGTCCGCGAAGAGCTCGCCTTCGCCATGGATTCGTAGGGTTTTTGCGTCCGATCCCGGGGTCTCGTTGACGGTCGGTCCGTGGTCGACAGCGGCCCTCGACGCGATCGATCCCGAAGGTCTCTTGGTCATCGAAGGCGCGTGCCCCGAGGGGCCCGTGGCGCGCGACGTGTTGGTGGTTGCTCCGAACGAGGGCCCGTGCCTCGGTGTGACCGTGCGCAAGAACACCGAGAAGCCTGCGATCACCGCGTGGGACAGCTCGGATCCGAGGCTCCGTTTTCTCACCCTCGACGGGCTCCACGTCGCGCAAACCAACGTGATCGAAACGCAGGGGCCGGGGCGGGACTTGGTGCGCAGCGACCTCGGCACGATCGTCGCCGATGTCTCCACGCCGACCCAAACGGGCACCCTGCTGGCCTTCGAGGTGGGCGACAGCGATTGGCCGCTTTCGGCCTCTTTCGTGCTGTTTTCTCGCAACATCGTGGAGCTCGCGCGGAGCCACCGCGGGGGCTCCGCGGGGAGCGCGCGCGCGGGCGAGCCGCTCTTGTTTCGACCCTCTCGCGGCGCGACCGAGGCCAACGTGGAGGGCCCCGGAGGATTTCAACGGACAATCGCCGTGCAAGGCGATCTCGCCATCCTCCCCAACGTGAGCCGCGCGGGCCTCTATCGCGCTTCGTTCAACGGTCCGCGGCCCACCACCACGCTCGGCGCGGTGAGCCTCGCCTCGGCCTTGGAAAGCGATGTCTCACGCGTCCTTCGGCCCGAAGACGTGCCGCAAGGCATCGAGGTCGGCGACGCCAAAGACGCCCCCGAAGGCCACCGCGAGGGCGCCTTCGTGCTGGCCCTGGCGGCCCTTTTGTTCGTGCTCGCCGATCTCACGTACCTCACGTGGGGCGCGAAGAAACGCCCGCTTCGGCCGCTGCTTTGGGCCCTGATCGCGCTCAGCCTCGGGCCCCTCGCGCTCGTCGCACTGGAGCTCTTGGGCCTGCCCTCGACGAGCCTGGTCCGCTTCGCACGGCCGTCCGCAACGCTGCTGCTCGCGGGCGCAGGCATCTTCGCGGCGCTGCGGCTGACGCGCTGGGGACACACGCAGGGGCGCGCCCGCGTGGTGCTGAAGGACCTCGTGACCTCGCTGTTGGTGTTTTGTCTCGGACTCGCGGTCGCGGGCGCCGAGGTCGGGCGCCCCTTGGACCACATGGCGGTGATCGTGGCCATCGATCGCAGCCGCTCCATCGATCTCGTGCCCAACGCCGAGCTGCGTGTCTCGGAGGAGCTGCGCGTCGCGGAGCTGGCCATGCGCGAGGGCGACACCCTGGCCACGCTCGCCTTCGGGGCCGAGGCGACCCTCGAAGAGCCCGCGCGAAAACGCGGTCAACCAAGGGTCTTGCAGCAGGCGTCGGTGGGCCGCGATGGCACCGATCTGGGGGCCGCGATCCGCCGCGCGTTGGCCGAGGTGCCGCCCGACTCGGCGGCGCGCGTCGTGCTTTTGTCGGACGGCGTGGCGACCACCGGCGACGCCTTCGAGGCCGCGACCGCGGCCCTCGCGACGGACATCCCGGTCGACACGCTGCTGCTCGAACAGCGCAAAATGGCCGATCTTCGCCTGGTCGATCTGCGCGTCGCGCCGGAGGTCGGAGAGGGGCAAGACCTCGATCTGCGCATCGTGGTGGCGTCGCCCAAGGCCACCGAAGTCGAGGTCCGCGTGCGCCGCGACGGCGAGCTCATCACACGCGCGACCACGCGCGTGGCCGAGGGCGAAGACGTCCTACGCATCCACGAGGTCGCCGAGAGCGCAGGCGTTCACCGCTACGACGTCGAGGTCAGCGCGCTCGATCCGAGCCTCGACGAGTCCGCCGACGACAACGCCAAGGGCGCGATCGTGCGCGTCACGGGGCCGAGCACGGCCCTCGTCGTCGACGGCGACGGGGCCACGTCGTTTATCGCAAAAACCCTTGTAAACGCGGGTTTTCGCGTATCTCAGGGCGACATCGCCGCGCTGCCGATGACGCTCCCCGGCCTCGCCTCGTACGACCTCGTGGTCTTTGGTGACGTCCGTGCCGGCGACCTCACAACCGACCAGATCGAGGCCCTGGCGAGCTACGCGAGGGACCTCGGCGGTGGGCTCCTGCTGATGGGGGGCGATCGCAGCTTCGGGCCCGGCGGCTACGCAAAGACGGCCCTCGAAGAGGTGAGCCCGGTTTCGTTTGACCTCAAACAAGACCGCCGACGCACGAGCCTCGCCGAGGTGATCGCCATCGATATTTCGGGCTCGATGGCCGCGGCGGTCGGCGGTCGAACCAAGCTCGAGCTGGCGAATGAAGGGGCCGCGCGCAGCGCGTCGTTGCTGGGCCCAGGCGACCGCTTGGGCGTCGCGCACGTCGACACCGCCGTGCGTTGGAGCGTGCCCCTCGCGCCGATCGCCGATGCGGCCGCAATCGAGCGCGCCATCCGCGAGGTCGGCCCCGGCGGCGGCGGCATCTTCGTCGATGTCTCCCTTGAAGCGGCCTACGCCGCGCTCGTCCCCGAGCGCGTGAACCTCAAGCACGTGCTGTTGTTCGCCGATGGCTCCGACGCCGAGCAAATGGACGGCTGTCGCCTGCGCGTCGAGGGCGCCCTGCGCCAGGGCATCACGACCAGCGTCGTGGCCCTCGGCGCGGGCTCCGATGTGCCCGAGCTCGAAGCCCTGTCGCGCCTAGGAAACGGCCGCTTTTACCTGGTCGAAGACGCCGCGCGGCTGCCCGCGATCTTCACCGAAGAGACGGTCCTGGCGACCCGCTCGGCCCTCCACGAAGAGCCCTTTCGGGCGTCGAGCGGCATGCCGGGCCCGGCGACCACGGGCGTCGATTTGTCCTCTGCGCCGGCCCTCGGCGGTTATGTCGTGACGCTCCCCAAGGGCCGTTCGGCGGTCCTCTTGGGGGCCACGGACGGCGATCCGCTGCTCGCGAGCTGGTCGGTTGGTCTCGGACACGCCGCCGCGTTTACCAGCGATTTGAAGGGTCGTTGGGGCTCCGCGTGGACGCATTGGCCGGGCGCTGCGCGCCTGGTCGCGCAGCTCGCTCGCGACTTGGCCCGCCGCCCCGACGACGAGCGCGTGCGCGTCGACGTGGCGGCAAACGGTGGTGCCCTGCGCGTCGGGGCCTCCGTGGTCGGCGACGACGGTCGTTCCCAGTCGTTTCGACAGCTCGACGCGCACGTCACGGGGCCGGGCGGATTCCAGAAGGTCGTGCCCCTCGATCCGGTGGGCGCGGGCGCCTACGGCGCGAGCCTTCCGCTGCTGCGAACGGGGCCCTACCTGGTGGTCACGCGCGATCGCGTGTCGGGCGAGGTGCTCGGCACCTCGGGCGCTGTCCTGGGATCGGGCGACGAAGTGCGACCGACGGGCAGCGATCGCGCGGCCCTCGCGCAGGTGTCCAAGGTGTCGCGCGGGCGTGTCCGAGACAACCTGGCCAACGTGTTTGAAGATCGCGTGACTCCCCGCGTGGCCCACGACGACATCACGCGCGCGCTGTTGTTTTGCGCGGCCTTCGCGCTGCTCCTCGCCGTCTCCGCCCGCCGTCTCGCCGTCCCCGAAGTCGTCACGCGCTGGCTCGCGAGCTTCGGTCGGGCGCCGAAGGTGAAGCTTACCGAGGGACCCTCCGCCGCCCTCGCGGCAACCCTGCTCGAAGCGAAGCGAGCGCAGGCCAAGTCCCCGGCAGCGCCCCTCGCGCCCCCGCAAATACCCGCAAAGAAGGCCTCGATTACCTGGCAACCTCACAAACCTCCGGAGTCTCCCCAACAGCCTCCCTCGCTCACCCCACCTCCCTCCGATCCAAGCTCGCCCCCGGGTCCGGCCCCGAGCGCGATCGAGCTGCTGGCCGCAAAACGCCGCAATCGACGCTAGTTTCGAGCGGGGGTGTGCTTCGCGCACCCGCGCCCACACGACAATGTTCCTGCAACTTTCGATCTCCATGCCCGAAATCGTTGCGGATATCTGGCGCCTACATCGACAGCCCATTCATCATCCCGTACCTTTCTAGGCGGCCCGATTTTGCGATGTTTGCCGTCCTTTTCGCGACGAGCGCCATCCCCTTCAAAACCGAGGACAGACGTGCATCGAAGCAAGCTGCTACTAGCGACCCTCTTAACCGCCACGTTGGGGTCCTTTGTGTCCGCCTGTGGCTCCGACGACGACACCCTTTTCGGAGACAGCGGCTCGGGGGCCGGCAGCAGCACCGGGGGTGGGGGCGGTGAGGGCGGAGGCGTCGACACGCTGAGCTTCACGCCCGTCGCGGGCGGCATGCGCCGCATCCTCGGGCGGCACTACGTGGGCTCGGTGCGCTACGTCCTCGGCGACGCGGCGGCGACGGCCGCCAACCCCCCCACCGACTATTCGCTCTTCGAGTGGGACGCGATTGGCGGTGCCGAGCTGGCGCTCACCGGCGACGCCGCCGAAAAATACGAGACCTCCGCTTACGCCGTGGCCGACGCGGCGATCGCCAATCCGGCCAAGCTCGCCGAGAAGGTGCCTTGTCTGCTTCAAGGCCCCAAAGACGCCACTTGCTACAACAACCTGATTGTCAATCTGGGTAGATCCCTTTGGCGTCGGTCGCTCAGCCCCGAAGAGGTCACCGAGCTCACGGGCATCGCCACTGCCGCGGAGGCCTGGGCGAAGGCCGAGCCGACGCAGCCCGATCCCTTCTTGTCGGCCTTCAAATACACCATCGCGGCGATGCTCCAGTCGCCAAACTTCTTGTATCAGGTCGAAATCGGCGTGCCGGACGCGAACATCCCGGGTAGGCGCAACCTCACGGGCCTCGAAATGGCATCGAGGATGTCGTTCTTCTTCCTCGGTCACACGCCCGATGATGCGCTGTTGACGAGCGCGGAAAGCGGCCTTCTGGACACCGACGAAGGCGTGCGCAACACGGCATGGCAGATGTTGGCGGACCCCTCCTCCATCGAGTCGGTCACCGACTTCTTCCGTGAAATGCTCTACCTCGACGACCTCGACGGCCTGGCGAAAGACGCGTCGCTCTACCCGATTTTCTCGCAGCAAGTCGCGCAGGCGATGAAGGAATCGTCGATTCGCTTCGTGCAAGAAGTGGTGCTCACCGGCGCCGACATGCACGACCTCTTCACGGCTGACTACCAATACGTCAATCCCGACATTGCGCCGCTCTTCAACCTTCCGCCCCCGGCCAGCGGCGGCTTCGAGAAGACGGTCATCCCCGCCGACCAGATGCGCCCGGGCTTCCTGGGCAGCCCGTCTTACCTCGCGCGGTTCGCCCACCCCGACCGTACATCGCCCACGCGACGCGGCAATTTCGTGCAATTCAAGTTCGTCTGCACCGAGGTCGATCCGCCGCCGCCCGGGGTCAACACCACCATACCCCCGGACGATCCGAACAACCCCATGACGCTGAAGGACAAGCTCGCGCAGCACCAGAACGACGTGAACTGCTCGAGCTGTCACCGCCAAATCGATCCCATCGGTCTGGCCTTCGAGAACTTCGACAGCGTTGGCGCCTTCCGCACGCTCGACAACGGTCTACCCATCGACCCCTCGGGCGAGGTGGAGGGCTTCGGCGCCTTCGCGAACCCCATCGAGGTCGGTCAAATCTTGAAGAACGACCCGCGCAGCAGCGTGTGCATGATCAAAAACTTCATCCGCGGTGGTCTCGGACATCGGGAGACGCCCGGTGAGGCCGAGGTCATCGATCTGATCGAGAAGGCCTTCCAGGACTCGGGATACAGGATTCAAAACGTGATGGTCGAAATCGCAGTTAGCCCCCTGTTCAGGGTCGTCGGCGAGCCGAAGTGAGGAAGTGACGACAATGAAGAAGACGACCCT
>CAYLJT010000222.1:0-10796 GCA_964383995.1 uncultured Polyangiaceae bacterium | reverse complement strand
TGTCCTCGTCGCTCGCGCCCTCGCTCTGGGCCGGGGACACCGTGCTGCTACTGACGCGCGGCACACCCGGGTTCGGCGACCTCGTACGCTGCAAAGACCCGCAGAGCCCGCTGCGCTACGTGGTCGGGCGCATCGCAGGCGTGGAGGGCGACACTGTGGAAGCCGACGGCGGGGTGCTGCGCGTGAACGGCACGAATTACCCCCGCGAAACGGCGTGCCCCGAGCGGACGTTCATGGTGCCCCACCCCTCGACCGGCGCGGAGGTCGAGCTCGAGTGCAACCAGGTCAAAATGGGCGGCGGCTGGCACTACTCCGCAACGCCCCTCCGCGCGATGCCCGGCCTGCGCGCTCAGGTGCTCGTGGGCGAGGGGATGGTGTTCTTGATGAGCGACAACCGCGCGATGCCCTACGATTCTCGTGTTTACGGCACGGTTTCCCTCACCGACTGCACGGACCGCGTGATTTTTCGGGCCTGGGGCAAAGACGGCTTCGGCGACGCCGAGAAGCGATTTTCGTACATTCGCTGACGCTCGCGCAGCGAACCCCGGTGGAACCCAGACAGAAGTCGGGAGCGCGGCTCTACAGCGGTGAGGGCTTGGGGGCCAAGCCCACCCGCACAACCTTCCACACACCGTCGATTTGGGTCAGCTCGACGTCGGCGATGGTGACCGTGCTGGAGCCATCGGCCACGACGGTGACCTCGTATGGGAAACGCACGCGGTGCTCGCGCAGGCTCTTTTCTCCGCGACTGATGCGCACCTCGCTCTGGGCCTGCGCGGGTGTGTAGCCATCCGCGCGCAGGGCAGCCACGTCGTGGAGCTCGCGGTCCAACATCTCGCTCGCGCCGAGGGCCGTGTGCTCCTTGGCGCGTTGCTGGTCCATGGCGCGGAAATAGGCCTCCGCGAAGGCATCGGCGACCTGCTCGGGGGACCCTTGCTCCTTACAGCCAGCGCCCGCTCCGGCGAGGGTGGCAAGAACAAATGCCGTTGTTAAGAAAGGACGCACGACGTCAGCTTGACCAATCTCGCGCGTGACGTCTAGAAGCGGTATCGACGAACGGGCGGCCAAGCCCTGAGAGGAAGTCTTTGGAGCCAGAGCGCACCGAGGTCGGCATCGTTTGTGGGCACTGCGACAGGTGGAGCCCCATGGGGACCGCTGCGTGCGCTCGCTGCGGCAACGACCTCGCCCTCGTGCAGCAGTCGCGCTCGACGCCGACCTCCAGCGCGCCACCGCGGTCGCGGCCTTCCGCGCTCGCCATGATGGGCCTCGGCCAACCCAACGCCCGTTCCGGGGCGTCGAACGAATCCCCTCGCGCGATGCGCGCGCCTACCATTGATCGTGCGAAGATCGTTGTGCCCCCCAACCTGCTCGGCGCCGACCAGAAGGCGCCAGCGCGACCCGTTTCGAAGAGCGGCCCTGCCGATGGTTCCCAGGAGGATCTGATGGATCAAGCTCGTAACTATGTGTGCCGCTCTTGCCAAAGCGGGGTGCCCTCGGGGCATAAGTTCTGCGGCCGTTGCGGGACGCCCGTGCCGTCCGAGATTTTGCATATGCAGACGTCGTTCTTCGGCGACATGCAGAACCCTTCGAAGGCCAAGCTCGTACTGATACGCGGCGAAGGCATGGAGGGCTTGAGCTTCCACTTGAAGGCCGAGCAGCACATCGTGGGGCGCAACGGACAGCTCGTTTTTCCTGAGGATCCGTTCGTCTCTCCGCGCCACGCGAACTTCTTTTATCGAGACGGTCGGCTCGTCGTGCGCGACGAGGGCTCGCTGAACGGCGTTTACGTGCGGGTGCGCGGGACGATCGAGATCACGGCGGGCGACACGTTCATGGCAGGCGAGCAGATCTTCCGCGTCGACCTTTCGCCTGCGCCCTCGGATGGCCCCGATCCCGATGGCACATTGTTCTATTCGTCGCCGAAGCACCACGCGCCGTTTCGCCTCGTGCAAATGCTGCAAGGCGGCGCGACGGGCATGACGGTTTGCGCGCGTTCGAGCTCTCTTTTGATGGGACGCGAGGGCGGCGACTTGAACTTCCACGTCGACTTGTACATGTCGTCAGCGCACTGCCGCATCGATGAAATGGGCGGTAAATTCACGCTTACCGACCTCAACAGCCGCAACGGCACCTACGTGCGCATCAAGAGCGAGCACGACCTCTCGCACGGTGATTACCTCTTCATCGGCCGCAAGCTCCTGCGCGTCGAGCTCAACACCAACTGATCGCCATGACGACCTGCATCGATACGCGCGGGCACTTGGTCTTCGTGGACGCCGTCGGCGGCGCGCTCTCGGCGTTGGCCGCGGGCGCCGCGCGGGCCGCGGGCGTCGAGGGCGCATTTGCGGCGACGGCCGCGCCCCCTCGCGCGCTGCCGCAAGAGGTGAGCGACGCGCTCAAAGAGGTGGGCGTGCGTGTCCCCGTGGTGACGGCCCTCGCGGAGCTCGATCTCGACGGCGCGACGGTGGTCTGCGTGGGCAACGTGGAGGGCGTGGAGAGCGCCACGTGCAGGTGGCCCGCGGCGCTCTTCACACCGAAGGCGGGGGCCACCAGCAGCGATGGCTTCAACCTGGAGCGTCGAGCCACGGCGCGCATCGTCCGCGACGAGCTCGAGCGACGGGTCGAAGCGCTACGGCCTCGCCGCGCCGCGCCAGGCTAATCGTTCGACGTCAAACTTTTTCTTGGCGCGGGCCCTTGAATGCGGTGCGAGCAGCCTCTTCGAGGGCCATCAGCACGGGGCCTGACAAGACCGAGAGCATTTCGGCCAGGTCGACGGGGCCGTCCATCGGCGGCAAAAACCTCTCCATTTGCTCGGCGAAGAGGTCGTATTTGCGCAGCAAATCGCTGAGCCTCGCGCGCAGTCCTTCGGCGTCCGCGCCTTCGGCGTCGCCCAGCATGCCGAGGGCCCGATGGCAGAGGGCGCGCTTGTCGGCGACCACGCGACGCAGACGCGCGACGTACGCGCCGATCACCACGTCCGGGTATTTGCCGCGCAGCGCGTAGGTGTCGTAGCGCGCCCCGGGCTCGCGACGACGCTCGACGATGCCCGCGGCCTCCAGGCCGCGCAGGTTCGCGAAGATGTTGCTCTTCGAACGGCCTAGCTCAAAGCTCAGCTCGTCCATCGAGCGCGGCCCGTCCGCGAGGTAGAGCGCGGCGACCACTTGCCCGCCGAGGCGCGTGATGCCGGGAAACGAGGCCGCGATTTCGGCGCCCACGCCTTCGAGCAGGGCCTTTCGCGCGAGCCCCACGCGGGCATCCACCGTCTTGCCCGGGGGGGCCGTTTGTTGGCTCATCGTCGCGCGCAAGAATAGGTGCCCGGCGGCGGCGAATCCATCACGAGTCGTCGTTGCACACGCCAGCGTTCGGCCCCGTCGGGACGCCGCGGTCGAACTCCACGGGGCATCCTCCCGACGCGACGCGCTCGACGATCTCGATGGCGAGCGCCTCGGACCAGTCGCGCGGACCATCGAAACGCGCGCGAATCACGCCGGTTTTGTCGATGATCCAGGTTTCGGGAAACAGCTTGGTCCCGAATTTGTCGCCCACGACACTGCTCTCGGGGTCGAACAAAATGGTGAAGGGCGGCTCTTCGCCGAGAGCCACTTGCAAGGTGTCGCGCACGTCGTCGGGGCCCGCGTCGATGGACACCGTGAGCATCACGATGTCGCTGCGATTCTTGAAGACCTTGGCCATCTCGGCGAGGGACGGCATCTCTTCGAGGCAGGGTTTGCAGGTCTTCGTCCAGAAATTCAAAATGATGGTTTTGCCCTTGAAATCCGCGAGGCGAACCTTGTTGCCGTTCATGTCGGCGAGCTCGAAATCGGGGACCTTTCGATCGTCGTTGGCGTAGGCGGGACGCAGGGCGCAGGTGGCGGTGCAGGTCGTTCGCAGTTGATCGTTCTTGGCGGCCTGCACGAACCCGTACACGGCGGCGGCGGAGAGGCCGATGAAAGCCACTTGAGCGATGGTCGCGGTGGGGCTCATGGAAGGCTCTATAGCGCAGGGGGCGAGGGCCCACTACGTGGAGGAAGAATCCCTCAGCAGGCGCAGCAGCCGAGGCCGATCAACCGCGTATTTCATGGCTTTTTTGCCGTCGATCTCGATCACAGGGACCTCTTCGTCGTAGGCCCTCTGCTTTTCGGCAGGCGCCTCGCTATCGAGATCCACAACCTCGAGGGTGAACGAAGCTTCCGCTTTGAGCTCATCGAGCGCGGCCTTGGCCACCTCGCACAAATGGCAGTCCACGCGGCTGTACAGGGTCACCTTGGGCATGGTGCTCACATCGGGGCGATGGCCAGCGCGCGCCGCGCTCGCCCCGGAGACAGCGCGGAAAACGCCTTTTTGTAAGCCGCAAACGTGCCTCCGGCGTGGACGGCGTCGTAGAGCGCCAGCCCCTCGGCCTCGCCGCCCTGCGCGAGCACGTACTCCACCCACGCCCAACGAGCGCTCGTCGCGCGCACGTCCGCGCGTCCCTTCAAACCACGACGCAGACGTTCGAGACGCTCTTCGACGACCGTGATGCCCGCGAAAGGCGCGCCATCGAGGGGCGTGTTTCGTTTCGCGCAAAAGGGCGCAATTCCAAGGGCAATCGGCACGACGTGCGACAGCTCGCTGATGAACGATACGCACTCGTCGATATCGTCCTGCGTCTCGCCGGGTAGACCGACCATCAAGTAGAGCTTGAGGCGATGCATGCCGTGCTCCCTCGCCAGAGCTGCGGCGCGCTCCAAATGTTTGACGCGCGCGCGACGTTCGAGGGACTCGCGCAGACGATCGCTCGGCCCATCCATGGCCGTGGTGAGCGTGCGATAGCCCGCCAAACGCAGGGCCGCGACGAACTCGCTCGTGAGCCTGTCGGGCCGCAGGCTGGAGAGACCGACCTCCGCGCCGCGCTCCGCCAACGTGCGCACGATCGAGGTGATCTTGGGGTGATCGCTGACCGCTGCGCCGACAAGGCCAACGCGCTTGGCGTCTTCGGGGATGAGCTCGAGCAGCCGCTCTTGCGGGACGATGCGCATGCCGCCGTTGGTGGAACGGCGCATCACGCAGTAGGTGCAGCCGCGGGAACAGCCGCGTTCGGTCTCGATCAAAAACATGTCGCGCAGCTCCGTGTCGGGCGTGCGGATGGGCGACCACGCCGGCAACAGCGCGTCGTCCACCTGCGCGAGGGACGGCAGCACGGAGGCGTGGCGCGAAGGCACGAGCGTGTGCGGCAACGCCGCGACGGCGTCGAGAGCGGCCTCGCGGTTCGGCGCGTCGCGAAAACAGGCGAGCACCTCGACGGCCAAGGTGTCCGCCTCGCCCATCACGATCACATCGACGAAGGGCGCGAGGGGCAGAGGGTTCGAAAAGGTGAGCGGTCCGCCGGCGACGATGACCGGGTGCGAGTCGTCGCGATCCCTGCGAAGTGCGGGGATTTTCGCGGTTTCGAGCAGCTTCACCACGCCCGCGAGCTCGAGCTCGTAGGCCACCGACAGGGCCACGACCGGAAATTCGCCGAGGGGCCGCAGCCCTTCGTAGGTGAGGGCCGGCTCGCTCGCGTCGTCGGACAGAAACGCGCGCTCACAGCGGAGCCCCGGAGCGCCCTGAATGGCCCGGTAAATTTGCAGAAATCCGAGGGAGCTCATGCCCGCCGTGTAGGGCGACGGATAGGCGAGCGCGATCGAGAACCCGGCCCCCTTGTCGAGCCGTCCCACCTCGCGCGCGAGGCGCTCTTTGATGGAGGCAACGAGGGAGGGCCGGCTCATGGAGCCCTCCTATGCGTCAACGCAGCCTCGGGCGCCACAAAGACACCTGCTTTCCGTCGGTCTGCCAGATGAGCTCGCCCCCCTGATCGGTGCGCGCAACGGCGACGCCCTGCCCTTCTAGAGCGGCCAACGCGAAGGGGTGCGGGTGCCCGAAGCGGTTGCGAACACCGCAGGAAATCACGGCCACTTGGGGCGCGACAGCCTTCAAAAACGCAGGGCTCGATGAGGTGCGGCTGCCGTGATGACCCACCTTGAGCAGGTCCGCGCGCAGGCCGGCGCCGTAGCGAGCCACGAGGCGCGCCTCCTCTTCGGCCTCCGCGTCCCCCACGAGCAGCACCGCGCGCTCGCCGTAACGAATGCGCAGCACGAGCGAGTTGTCGTTTGCACCGAGGTCTTCGTCGAAGCCAGGGCAGGGCGCGAGCACCTCGACCGTGGCCCCTCCGTACACGCGCGGCGCCCCGCACAGGCGGTCGGGACGAACCACCTGCGTGCCTTGATTTGCAGCGTCTTTCAGCAGCTTGGCGTAGGTCGCGCCGGCCCCCTGGGCCTCCCCCTGCCCCGAGTCCCACAGCTCGCGGACGGGCAGCGCCTCGAACAACGACGGCAGTCCGCCGAAGTGATCGGGGTGCGGATGGCTCAACACCACCACGTCGACGTGGGAACGACGCCGCGCGCGCAGCACGGGCAAAAGCACGCGTTTCCCCGTGTCCACCGGGCTCCCCACCATGCCACCGCCGTCGATCACGAACAGCGTGCCATCGGGCAGATCCACCAAAAGGCCGTCCCCCTGCGCGACATCGAGGACCGACACGCGCAGCACACCGCGCGGCGCACCCTCCGCACGGGCCCCCACGTCGAGGCCTACGATGCTGAAGAGACACGCTATCGCCGCGGCGATACGCGTTTTTCTATTCGTTTGTGCTGCAACGATTCCAAGGGTGATGGCGACGACCGCGAGCTGCCACGCGCTCGGCGGCGGCACACAAAACACGGCCGCGTCGTCGCCACCGACGCGCGCGATCGCGCGCACAGCGAGCAGGGCTCCCGAGCCCACGAGCGCCGCGCCTCGCTCGGCCCACGGCGCCCAACCGAGGGCCGCATGCGCGAGGCATAGCGGGAGCGCGGCGATCTCGCCGATGGGCGCCGCCACCAGGTTGGCGATCACGCCGAGAGCCGGCAACGACGGCGACATGAGCAACACCACGGGCGTGCAGGCGAGGGACGCGGCGAGGGTTGTCGCAGACAAATCGAGGGGCTTCTTGAAGCACGCGGGGCCCCGCACGAGCAGCGCCGTGAGGGGCTCTTTCAAGAACAGAAGGCCCGCCGTCGCGGCGGCCGAGAGCTGAAATGATGCGTCCGTGGCCAGCATCGGCGCGAGCGTCACGGGCACGAGCAACGAGAGCGAAAACGCCCTCACGCCGTCGGCGCGGCGGCCCATGAGCACGGCGACCATGCCCGCCGTGAGCATCCCCGCCGCCCGCAGAGCGGAGCCGCTTCCCCCTGAAAAATCCGCGTACAGCCAGGCGAGGGGCAGGGCCACGAAGGCCGCGATGCGCGCGACGTCGGTGCGCGCTGCGAGGCGCTCGATGCGCCGAAGCAGGGCCGTGAGCGCGGCGGTGATACCCAAAACTGCCACCACGAGGTGCGTGCCCGACACCGCTAGCAGGTGCGACAAACCGCTCTTTCGAAAGGCGTCCGCATCGTCCTCCGGGAGATCGACCTCGCCCAACACGAGGGCCCGTCCGAGCGGCGCGGCCTCCGGGTGATAGGTCGCGTCGATGCGCCTTCGCACGGCTTCCCGCGCCCGATCGATGAGGGCGCTCACCCCTTCGCCACGCACCTTGACGTGGAGCGTGACCACGCCGCCGCTCGCCGCGAGACCGCTCCGCGCGATGGATGCGCGAGGATCGGAGCCCCCTTCGTTCAAGAACAAGTGCGACGCACCGAGGTCGGCCACCACCTCGATGACGTCGCCCCGCGCGAGGGCGGTCGGTGCGCCGTAGAGCCGCGCTCGCAAGGGCTCTTCGATGTTTTTTTCTGCGCATTGGCCGGCCACAAAGCGAACGTCCACGCGCGCCGCGTCTTCCTTCGCGGCGGGCCCTGCGCCCCGCAGCACGACCGGGGAGCTCTCCACAACCGCCTCCCCTTCGCAGCGCGCTGGAGGCCTCAGAAGGGCCAAGGCGTCGTTGTGGACGCCCTCCGCGAGCGCCAGCTCTTGATGCGCGCGCAGGGCCTGGACGAGCGCCACGAGCAGCCCAACCACGAGGATCGAGCGGGGGACGCGGCGGCTCAACGCGAGGGCCACGAGGCCGAGGGACGCGAGGGCGGGCCAAGGATCGAGCGCGACGAGCACACCGCCGAAGCTGGCGAGCGCGATGAGCAGGAAGGGGTCGAGCATGGGCGCCCCCTGAGCACGGGTCGCGCCAAGAAAATGGCTCAAATTCGCCCTAAATTTCGACCCTTCCCCCTGTCCATTCCATTTCGGCCATGGCAAGGCCAGCTCGGGGATACGCAAGGCGGCCCTTTCGCTGTATGCTGGGCCCTTCTTTGGAGGCTTCCATGGCGCTTCGTTCTCGCTGGTCGTTCCGCACGCTCGTCGCCGTCCTTGTGACACTGGCTTCGATGGGGTCGGCGCTCGCGGTCGAGAGATCCGGCACCCAGGAGCGGAGCTCGACCCAAACCGAGGATCCGACGAAGCCGATTCCCTGGTGATCGAGCCATCCTGCTGAATCGTCGTCACTTCCTCGTTGCTGCCGCGGGCGCTCTGCTCGCGTGTAAACGAGACCCAACGGAGGATGGCCCCGCGCCGGCGCGGGTCGTTTCCCTCTCACCGAGCACCACCGAAGCGCTGTTCGCGATCGGCGCGGCGGACCTCGTCGTCGGTCGTTCGCGCCAATGCGACTACCCCCCGGAGGCCTTGGCGCTGCCCGTGGTGGGCGGCTTTGCCGATCCGAGCATCGAAGCCATCGTCGCCCTGCAGCCGACCCTCGCGGTGGGGGCCCGCGGCCCCGCGGGGCCGGCCCTCGAAAAAACCCTGCAAGCGCGCAACATCGCCACGTTTTTCCCGGAGACCGAGTCGTTAGCGCAGATCGACGCCATGCTCGCGGAGCTGTCGCGCTTGCTGAACCGAGACGGCGCGGCGGCCCGCGCGGCGATTCAAAAGCGTGTCCGAGACGTGACCACCGCCGTCACCGCGAAACCCCGCGTGCGCGTCGCTTTGCTCTTCGACGTCGGACCCATTTTCGTTGCAGGTCCAACGAGCTTCCCCGATGAGCTGCTGCGCCTGGCTGGCGGAGAGAACGTGATCAGCGAGGGCGGCCCCTACCCGACCATCGGCTTGGAGAGGCTCATCGCCCTCGCGCCCGAGGTGATTTTGGACGGGGCGACGGACATGCAAAAGGGCGCTTCCTCGCGCGTCGCGGCCCTGCGCGAGGCGCCCGGTTGGCGCGAATTGAAGGCGCTTTCGACGGGCCGCGTGGTCGTGCTCGACACTTCCGCGGCGCTGCGGCCGGGACCGCGCATCGGTGACGGCCTCGTCTCCGTCGCCCGCGCGCTCCACGGGGACCTCGTCATCGCGCCATGAGACCGAAGGGCAGCGAGCGGGCCGATCAACTCCTCGTGGCGAAAAACCTCGTGCGCTCGCGCAGCGAGGGGCAAGCGCGCATCCTCGCGGGGGAGGTCTTCGTCGGCGAAACGCGCATCGAAAAGCCCGGACAACTGCTGCAAAGCGGCGCCGAGCTCAGCGTCCGTCCGAGACATCGCTTCGTCTCGCGCGGCGGCGACAAGCTGGAGCACGCGCTCTCGACGCTGCAAATCCCCGTTGCAGGGCGCTTCGCCGTGGACATCGGTGCGTCCACGGGGGGCTTCACCGATTGCTTGCTGCAGCACGGCGCGGCGCGCGTCGTCGCGGTGGACGTGGGCAAGGGCCTGCTCGATCCGAAGCTGCGCTCGGATCCGCGGGTCGACGTGCGCGAGGGCGTCAACGCGCGCTCGCTCACGCGCGCGGAGCTTCAAGGGCCCATCGACCTCGTGGTGGTGGATGCGTCGTTCATCGGGATCGAAAAGCTTTTGCCGGCGATCTGCGTGCTGCTCGACGAAGGCGGCGAGCTTTTGGCGCTCGTGAAGCCGCAGTTCGAAGCGGGTCGCGAGGCCGTGCGCAAGGGGCGAGGCGTCATTCGCGATGAGGGCGTGCGCGCGCGGACGATCGCGGAGGCAACCGCGAAAATCGTCGAAGCGGGCTTCGAGCTGCGCGGTGCGACAGACAGCGCCGTGCACGGCCCTCGCGGCAACATCGAGCATTTCGTTTGGGCGCGCCGTACCTCGGCCCGGGCCCGAAACTGCTGACGTCGGCGGAGGAGGGTGGTATTCGCTTTTTTCCGCGGCAAATAACCTGGTCGCAGGGGAGAAACGCATGATCGGACGACGTTGGTTTCTGGCACTGGCAGGCCTTGCGACGATGGGCGCGATGGCCCTCGGTTGTGACAACGGCGGCACCACCGAAGTGAAACCGGATAGCTCGGGCGGGACGGCCGCGGCCGCCGCCGAATGGAAGGTGGGGGCGTACCTCAGCCTCTCGGGCGCCGAGACCCAGTTCGGCACCGACACCAAAGAGGGTATCGAGCTCGCCACCGACGAGATCAATGCGGCGGGCGGCGTGCGCGGGCGCAAGCTCAAGGTCCTCTACGAAGACAACAAGTCGAACGCGCAAGAGACCACCAACAAGGTCTTGCAGCTCATCCAGCGCGACAAGGTCGTGGCCCTCTTGGGCGAGGTCGCGTCGTCTCGCTCGCGCGCTGGCGGCATCGTGGCCAACCGCGAGAAGGTGCCGATGATCACGCCATCATCGACGCACCCCGACGTGACCAAGATCGGTCCCTTCGTGTTCCGCGTGTGCTTCACCGACGATTTGCAGGGCAAGGCCGGCGCAAGCTTCATCAAAGACACGCTGCACAAGAGCAAGGTCGCCATCTTCTACGCCTCGGACGACCTCTACTCCTCGGGCCTCGCGAAAGAGTTCCGCGACGAGTGGGTGAAGCAGGGCGGCACCAT
>CAYLJT010000221.1:0-10808 GCA_964383995.1 uncultured Polyangiaceae bacterium | reverse complement strand
AGCAGGAGCCGGGTCATCGCCCGATCGCCGCGCCCCACCGCGACCTCCAGCGGCGACTAGCCATCCTGGTCACGCCCGTTGGCGTCGGCGCCGTCGCCGAGGCCTCGACGGACCGCTTCGAAAGCGCCCTCGCCGATGGCGTCCGTGAGCTCGTCGGGGGTCATGGGGCCGGATGGCATGGTAGCACGCGATGGAAGGTCCACGAAGCCTACTTTCGGGCGGGCGCCGCTGGGGTCCCGGCCGACTTCGCCCTGCCCTGTGGACCGAGGGCGAGGTGTGCCGAGTGGCGTTTGGTGCCAGCGCTCCCGTGCGCTTGCCGGTCGAGTCGAGGAGCGCCACGAGCGCCACGAGCACGACGAGAGCGGGCGGCGAAGGCGGCCGCGGCGCGCCAAAAGCTCGGTCGGCTTCAGCACCAGATGCGTTCGCCCGAGACTGGGATACTTCAGCCGGTATGCGTACCGCCCGTCCTGCGCTTGCCGCAGCCGCTCGAGGCTCAGGGCGGGTCTCGCGCAATACCGCAGCAGACGCTCCAGCCCCTCCCGGTCTCCCGCCGCCACCACCGGTTCTTGCCGATCTCGCCGTACTTGTATGTGTCCTTCGTCTTGGTCTTCATGACCTTGGTGTCGATGTCCTCGGGTTGTCCGAGCATGGCGACGATCATGGCTTCGGTGGCCCCCTGCCACAGGTATCCACGCAGCACCTTGGCAGCGTTCTCTTCACCGAACTGCTGGATCAGGTAGACCCGTCTTGCCTCCGCAGCCTGTATTGCCATCTGCTGCCGCGCCCACGCGTCGTAGTCCGCGCGCTGCTGCCTCGCGATTATCTCCTGACGTTTGCGCTCGCGGTCCTTGCGGTTCCAAACGGCGAAGACAGCGATAGCGATGCCGATGACCAGAAGCAGGGCAAATCCGGTCGCCGGCGATCCCGATGTGCTGGGGCCGGTAGACGGCTTTGCGGGTGACTTCGTCGTTGCGCTCGTGGTCGGAGCGGGGGTTGCGGTCGTGGTCGGCTTCACGTCATGGAGCCTATCGGTCGAGGCTTCTCGGCGTCAACGGCGCATGTATGGTGCAAAACAAGGCCCCAAGAACATGGGCCTGCTTGTTTGAGGTCAAGTCGGGTCGAATTCGGCGTGCCACTGAAGGTCCTTGTCCTCGGGCTCGGTCCAGGTGCCGACCAACTCCACAGTGCCGGCGCTGTCGTCGCGTGTTGCGTCCACGTGCCCCTTGCCGCCGTCCGGCCGCCGCCAGCGTCCCAACCACCGCGATGCACCCGCTGCCGGCGCCGGCGCCAGCACCACCGTGTAACTGCCTCCGTCATCTGAACGAACATCGAGTGCAATGTGCGCCGCGCTCGCCACGGCGGATACGACATACCCACTGCTCTGGCCGCCGCCATCCCATGTCCAGCTCCAACTCGTGTGGCCAATCGGCCCCGAAGGCTTGCTCATTCATCGAAGGTAACACGGGCCTCCCTGCGGGCGGACCCGAGCGCGCGACCAGTTCTTCGACCCCACCCGCCGCGTCGGCCCGAGAAAGAGCCCGGTCGAGTCGTTGTTCGACTACAATCGATCGGTGACGCACACCGGTATCGGGGGCGCGCAGCGCGGCATCTTGTGAATGCGCACGAAACTGTAGTGCATGGCGTGCAGCGCGACCGCGTGTCGAGGTTCTCGGCGTTCTTCGAGAGGCTGTTCTGTTCGTCAGACGCGTCGAGCGGCGTTGGCCGCGCGGCGGCGGCAGCGAACGGGTCAGGGGTTCCTCCAGAACACCCGCAAAACGCCCCGGTGAATACCCGACCGGGGTGGCGATGCTCGGACGCATGCCCACCAGCGAGCCGCCGACCGTTCCCCGATTCGCCACCCTGGTTGCTCACTCCCTCCGCGACGTCGAGACCGCGCTCTGCGTCCTGCGTGCCGCGGGAGGTGCCGACCTCGAGGCGCACGACGTGGCCCTCGAGCTTCTCGAAGCCGCGCGTCGCAACCTCGGCACGCTCGTCGGGCCCCGCAACCCGGTCCCCGTCCACGCCCGCGGCCGGGCTGACCCTCGACGAGCCCGGCGCCGAGGACGGTGCGCCCACCACGCGCCGCTCGCCCGCGCGCTGACGGTCCTTCGCGCATCGGCAGGGGTTCGGCAAGGCGACTATTCGTCGCGATGTCGGTTTGGCCCGGAGCTGCCTGCATGACACTCCCCTGCACCACCCCAATCACCACGCCGCCGTTCATCGTCTCGATGACGTTCTGAGCGTAGCTGCCGGCGCCGCGGTCCACTTCGGGCGCCCACCCGGGGAGTCGGAGACGGAAGTCTCGCTCGCGAGGTGCTTGGGAGCCCCCAGAGCAGCACGTCCACCGAACGATCGAACGGCTTCGCCAGGGCCTCGAGGTTCTTGCGGTACGGGAAGCGCTCGCCCGCCTCGATGGCGGCGAGGGCCTTCTCCTCCATGGCAGTCGCCTCCGCGAGATTCGCGAGCGACTCAGCCTCTCTGAGATCAGAGCTTCAGGGATCAGAGTTAGCCAGCACGTCACCCGACATTCGAGCTTCGCCGACAGCTGCGACAGCTCCGCGTCCGTCGACCAGCGCACGCTGAGGAAGATGGGCTCGGCACCGGGGCGCGACTCGAAGTAGACGCCGTCCAGAACAACCGCGTGAAAGTGTACGTGGAGGTTCAAGCTGCCACTGAACCGCTGCAGGAAGGTCCGCACCGAGCCGCCATGCCAGTCCCAACGTGGGAGCGAGGCTTGATGTCGCGGTGCACCAAGCCCGGGTGATGGAGCGTGGCAAGACCGATGGCGATGCGCCCGAGGAAACGCATGGCGCGGGCAGGCGCGAAGGCGAAGCCGGACGTTGTTACCGCGTGGGCCACCCGGTCGGCGAGCGTGAGCCCGAAGGGGCTTTCGGGCACGCGTTCGAGGCCAAGCCAGGGTAAGGTAAGGTTCTGGAATGGCAAGGTGCCGCGGTCGAACAAGCGCAGCAGAAACGGCGATTGTTGTCCAAACAAGCGCGCCATGGCGGCGTGCTCTTTTTCGACCACGATGCGCGCGGTGGCCGGGTCGGAGCGCACGAAGGAAGGTCGCAGGACCTTGATGGCAAGGTGGGTGTGGGGCTCGTCGGCGGCGAAAACCAACCCTTGGCTGCCCGCACCCAGGGCACGGCCCAGCGTGTACGTGTGCCCCGAAGCCCCCGTGACCTGCCGCCCGATGAGGTTGCCGGGGTCGTCTGCCGCATCGGCCACGCTCATGTCGTCGAGGGTAGGATAGAAGGGTCGCGTTTGGCAAGATGAGTCGTTCGCGAAAGCCGGTATTGAGCGGATCTGCTGGGTTTTTGGCCTGGCCGCGGCGGTTTGTTCGGGGGCGCAGTGCCAACGGGCTTGTCCGAAAGGAAACATGCGCAAGAACGTCATGGTGGCGGACGGTTCGGATGCGGGCTTGCAGGCAGGCCCGTTTGGGGACACGTTCGCGAGCGTGAACGCCCTATTGCCGACGCTTTCCTTCACGTTCGACGAGCGCCGAACCGTGCAGGCGTGTGCGGTGCTCATCCTGGCCGGGGCAACGGGTAGACGCGAGAACTAGCACGAAGCTCCTGAAGCTGGTCTACTTGGCCGACCGCCGCTCGCTTCTCGACGCCGGCGCCTCGATCACCGGCTCTTCGTTCGTCTCGATGAAAAACGGAACCGGTGCTGAGCGAAGTCTACGACTGCATCAAGGGAGATCCCTCGGGGTCCATCTCGGACCAGCACATCGAGAAGGACGGCTACGAGCTGGTTCTCGTCAAGGAGCCCGGCGACAGCGAGCTGTCGGACTACGACGAGGATTTGTTGAACGACCTCGCCAAGAAGCACCTGAACGATGACTACAGCCGCATGATCGACATCGTTCACGAGCTTCCGGAGTGGCACGCTTCGCTCCTGGCGCTCACTTCATCCTACCACCTGGGCGGCGGTCGCCGGCGCGGGTACACCGCGCCGGCCCGCGTTCGCCTACCGAGCCCCGTGCCGACGTTTGATGGTGCCCGGCGGCACGACAAGGAAAGCGGCTCCATGTCCACGGCGGCGGTCCCAGCGGAAGCGCTATCGCGGCATCTCCGCGGTCTCCGGAAGGCATGGAGCTCCATACGCTCGAACCAGGGGATCGACCGTCAACAGCGTGAGCCCATCGGCGCGCGCCTGTGCGACCAGCATCCGATCGAACGGATCGCGATGGAGCGGCGCAAGCGTCGAGAGCGCATGGACGTGCCGAGTCGAGATGTCCAGCATATCGAAATGCAAGATCGCCTCGTCGATGAACTCGTCGATCGGCTTTCCGACCTCGAGCTTCCCGAGCGCCGTCTTGATCTGCACCTCCTACGCTGAGACGACCGACAGCACGACCGTGTTCTCGGGCGCGCGGACCGCCGCATCGAAGGCGCGCGGCAACGCCGCCTCGCCGCGCACGAACCAGAGCCACACATGCGTATCGATGAGCAGCTTCATCGGCTCATCCGCCTTCAAAGTCGCGGAGCACCTCTCCCGGGAGCGGGGCGTCGAAGTCGGCCGCGATCGTGAACGCGCCGCGAAGCGCGCCGAAGCGCTCAGCCCGGAGCTGTGCCTTTCGGGCCGGCTCACTCTCCGCCGAGGGGGCCGCCCGAGCTCGCAGAAACTCGACAAAATCGAGGACTTCTGCCTGTTTCTCGGGCGGGAGAGCCTCGGTGGCCTCGCGCACACGCTCGACGATTGACCTCACGCTGGAGCCATCCTTTCATGCTGCGTCCCCGGCCTGCGCGTGCTGTTCATGCGGGCGGATCCTACCCGCGTGGCGCTTGCATGGCAAGCACATGGCCCGGAGGCATTGCGCCCAGGGCACTTGCCGGAGCCGTCGGACATCGGACAGGTCCCTTGGGGCGGGCTCGGCTTCCGCCCCGCGTTCGCCATCTTTTCCGCTTTTGCCTCCTGCGCCCCGCCCCCGCGCACCCGACGGCACCCGCCTCGCCCGGCGGCCCCGGCGCCAGCGCCACGATGGCTTTGCGCAGGCCATGCGCCGGAGCGAATAGCCCCCCCACAGCTCGTCGGCGTACCGTCGGTACGAAGCACGCGTGCACCGCCCCTGCCTCCAAAGGTCCGGGCAAAAATGGACGAAAGGCGGCGGCGCGTAGGGTGAGACGTCGAAGCCTGCGAGTCCGGGGCGCGACTCGAAGTGGACGCCGTCCAGAACAACCGCGTGAAAGTGCACATGGAGGTTCAAGCTGCCAGGTCCGCACCGAGCTGCCACGCCGGTCCCAACGTGGGAGCGAGGCTTGATGTCGCGGTGCACCAAGCCGGCGTGGTGGAGCGTGGCAAGGCCGATGGCGACGCGCCCGAGGAAACGCATGGCGCGGGCAGGCGCGAAGGCGAACCCAGACGTTGTCACGGCGTGGGCCACCCGCCCCCAAAGGGGCTTTCGGGAACGCGTTCGAGGGCGAGCCAGGGCAAGGCAAGGTTCTGGAATGGCAAGGTGCCGCGGTCGAACAAGCTCCGCAAAAACGGCGACTGTTGTCCAAACAAGCGCGCCATGGCGGCGTGCTCTTTTTCGATCACCACGCGCGCGGTGACCGGGTCGGAGCGCACGAAGGAAGGTCGCAACACCTTGATGGCAAGGTGAGCACGGGGCTCCCTGGCCGCGAAGACCAACCCCTGGCTGCCCGCGCCCAGGCGATGTCGGATGGGAGCTGGAGAGGCATCAACACGATCGCACATGGGAAGAGAATGGGTTACCGTGAACGCGCAATGGAGAAGCGTTCGCACCTTGGGATGGCCGGCCACTATGCTGCGATGGCAGAGTTCCTCTACCGCGGCTACAACGTGGCTGTGCCTTCCGTCGACGTGGGAGACATCCGTGACGACTTCGTCGCCGCCGACCGGGAGAAACGAGGTGGCCGGAAGCCGCTGAGCGATACAGAGGCGAAGGGCGATCGACTGACGCTGCGCGTGGAGTGGTCAGCGACGGAAGCGCTCGGCTGGGGAACGTCACTGCGTGAATTTCTCGACCAGTGGCCGGAGACGTTCCCGGAGAACCGCACAGGACCCGGCGCCGTTACAGGCAGTGCTCCGTCACTGGATCACGGAACTCCAGCGGACCCATCTCCGCCAAGCGATCCTCCGACAGACCCGTGAGCAGCATGACGATCTGCTTGCCGATCGTCCCGTGCAGGCGCTCGTAGTCGTCACGCGTCGAGTGGGCAATGAAAACACGCGGAGACACGCGAAGCTGCGCACCGAAATGCTGCTCAAGCGCCCGACGACTCGGCGTGCTCAGCGCGAAGGTCGAGCCTTCGCGGGTCGCGCTCTGGTAGATAACAATGGGCTTGTCGAGACCGCGTTGCGGGCTCGTGGCGTTGACGCCGTTCATGTTGGCAAGTATGCCGTCTATCAAGCGCTGAGGCAATCGCCTCGTACGACGAGGCCGATCGAGAGCTCAAGTCGGAGGGCGCCGTTAGCAGCGTCGGGCGAACCCCGACTTGACGTCGCCCGTCCGCACGAGCGGGGGAGAAAGCTCTCCACGCTATGCTCGGGGTGTCAGGGGAAGCAGCACTTGGGGAGACGGATGATCTCGTACCACGCCGCGAGATAGATGTTCTCGGCGTCGGTCGCAAGACCGTACGAAGGGGGCCCCACCGGGTACAAGATGGTTGGTGGCCCGCCCGCGATGGGAACTCTCTTCAGCGAGCCGTCGAGCACATAGATGAAGGCCCCATCAACGAGCACTCGATCCGTCGACGATGCTGGCCAGACGCCCGATGCGAGGAGAACCGAGCCGCCTCCGTCGATCGACATGCTTCTCAGCTCACCGTTGGAGCTACACCAGTAAACGTTGCCCCCCTCGACGTCCAACCCGGTCGGACCAAGCTCGCCGGCAGCGAGCGTGATCGGTTGGCCGGCCGGGAGGTCCAGGCGCATGACCGTTCCGTTGTCGTAGCTAGTCCAATACAGACTACCATTTTCGAGGACCAACCATATGACGCCGCCCTGACCAGACGCGAGCGTCGTTACGACCCCGCCCGCTTTGGGGACTGTTTGGATGGTCCCTAGAAGACTATCGGCCCAATAGATGTTCGCGTCGTCGAGCACGAGCTGTGTAGGGCTGCCGCCGCCTTCCGCGAGCGTCTCCGGGAGGCCTCCGGCGATGGGCGCTTTGCGGACAGTGCCTGCTACCCAGGCGGTCCAATAGATCGCCGTGCTGTCGAGGGCGAGACCGAACGGCCCCCCTTCGAGATTCGACAGGATGGTCGGCACGCCACCCCCCAATGGAATCTCGCCCACCTCGTCCTTCTGGATGTCTGCCCAAAAGAGCGTCGTGTCATTGACGATCACGTTCATCTGAAGCGACAGGGGGGGAGAGGCCGAAACGCCCCCGCAGAGCTGGCTAGGACAGATCTCGCCACCACCCGCACCGGAGGTAGCGCTCGCTCCGCCCTGACCCCCCATTCCGCCACCGCCCGTCTCCGCCACGCCTCGCCCTGTTGTTCCTCCGGTGCCCGTGTCCGCGCCACCGGTCGCGGCCTCGCCTCCGTAGCCGCCTGTTTCGCGCTCGTCGGCCCCAGCGCCACCGATGCCGCCTCCGACGCTGGCGCCGCCACTGCCCGAGGTCGTCGCAAAGTCCGCCCCACCCTGGGAGCTCGAACGAACGACAGCGACGTCCGCACTGCAGCTCGCGATGCCGAAAAGCAGAAGCAACACCCCCGGGCGGAGAGGCGCTCGTGGTAGTGAGAGCTCGCGGTTCATTCCTTTGAGATATCTAGTGCGACGAGCGCCGTCCACTCCTCTTTCCGAGGCCGGGCGGATGGGAAGCCCTAGCGCCACACGGCCTTCGCGCTCGGTGACCAGTGCGCGATAAAGCGCAGACGCCTGCCGCACGGACAAGCCAGCGCATCCAGGTCGTACGTGCGATGGCCTTGCGCAGGCCCTTTCCACGCTCGCGCCGGAGCAAACAAGCCCCCATAGCGCACGAGCGGGTGCCGCGGCGGCGGCGCCACCAGCAGCGACAGGCGCGCCAAAAGCTCGGTCGGCGTCAGCACCAGATGCGTTCGCCCGAGACTGGGATACTTCAGCTCATACGCATACCGCCCGTCCTTCGTTTCGCGCAGCCGCTCCAGGCTCAGCGCGGATCTCGCGCAATACCGCAGCAGGCGCTCCAGTCCGCCCCGGTCCCCCGCGGCCACCACCGTACTGGCATGCAGGCTGTACTCCGCGTGAGCCCCCGTGCCCGTGCGCCGCCCGGGCCGCCTGGCAGGCGGACTCACCACCTTACCTCGCTCGTCCACGTGGGCGAGCTGGCCGAGCCGTAGCGCCGTCTGCGTCGCTTGCTCCAGCGCGCCCGGCTCGGCCTCCGACTGCCGCTCGGACAGCAAGAGGCCCTTCTTGCGCAGCCAGCGCGTCACCCGGCCCTCGAGCTTCGCCGACAGCTCCGACAGCTCCGCGACCGTCGGCCCGCGCACGCCGACGAAGATCGGCTCGGCACCGGGGCGCGACTCGAAATAGACGCCGTCCAGAACGACCGCGTGAAAGTGCACGTGCAAGTTCAAGCTGCCGCCGAAACGCTGCACGAAGGTCACTGCCCCCGTGTGCGCCGCACTCTGACCCACCACTCCGGATTGCTTCTTCAGCCAGCCGAATACCAGCCGCGTGAAACACGTGTGCACCGCCCGCAAGACCTCCGGACGCAGCGCGACCAGCCCGCGCAGGTCGAATGGCAACGACAAGACCCACTGCCTCGCTCCCGCCTCCGCGGGCCAGACATGGTCGGCGACGAAGGCCGCCTCATTCGCCATCTTGCGAGCACCGCAGCTGGGGCACGGCCCCCGCTTCTTGCACGAAAACGCCACCAGCAGGCTACGACGGCAGTCCACGCAATAGGCCCGCGAGAAGCCGTGCGCCAGGATCCCGCAGTCTAGATACGCCTCGAAGGCTTGCACAACGTACCGCGGCATCCCCCGCCCCGACGCCGCCGCTTCGCGGAGGAGCGATCCGGACGCTCGCGTCGAGCGCCGAAGGCCGTCGGCTCAACCGGGCTCGAGCCCCAAGCCTTCTGGACGTTCGCCGTCGGCGAGGGAGGCTCGCGGGTCGAGCCGTCGATGAAGCCGGGGGCACGCTTGACATCGAAGTCGGGAAACTGTGTATTCGCCTCTTTGGAGGAGGACCCGATGACGGAGGACACCCTGAAGTTACTCTCCACGCTCGACCCGGCGCAGACGGCGGCGTTCGTGCGCGGCCTTCTCGTCATCTGCAGGGCCGACGGTATCCACGAGCGCGAGGTCGCGCTGATTGCGGCGCTCTGGGAGGATCTCGGGGCCAGCTATTCAGGGCTGGCCGAGCTCCAACAGAGCGAGCCCATCAGCACTGAAGAGCTCGGCGCGATCCTGAAGACCCCGGAGGTGCGCAGGGGGTTCCTCAAGGCCGCGTTGTTGGCGCTCTTTGTCGACCTTGAGGTCTCTGACAAGGAGAGAGCGGTGATCCGCGAATACGCTGCGCAGTTCGGCATGCAGGACGAGCTGGCCAACCTCGAGAAGGAGCAGCGGGACGCGGTGCTCGCGAGCCTCGCGCACCTTCTCAACAAGGATGGACTTCGCGAGGCCGAAAAGAAGCTGAAGCTGTAGCGGTCGCGCGATGCCATCCTCTCGTGACGAATATCGAGAGATCATGGCGTCTGAAGGTCAAAATGGCCATGCTCCTGCGCCTCGCTCCGCGGCGCGCGGTGCTGGGCCGACATCACGCCGGAGAAACCACCGAAGACGAGGAGACATCCCATGTATGGACTGGTGAACGCTGCTCTCCAGGAACTCGTTTGCACGCAATTCGGCGAGGAAACCTGGGCAGAGGTCAAGCGCGCCGCAGGGGTCGACATCGAGCGTTTCACCCGCACGGAGCAATACTCCGACGACATCACGTTCAAGCTCGTGGAGGCTGCCAGCAAGAAGATCTCGATGACGCTTGACGAGATGTGGGAGAGCTTGGGGAAGTTCTTGTGGCTCTACCTGGGGAGGGAGGGGTACGGCCATCTGATGGACCCCCAGAAACAATCGGTCCGCGATTTCCTCCTGAACCTCCATACCATCTACGACCGGGTGAAGCAGGATTTCACCAAGCTCTCCGCCCCGTCGTTCCGGGTCGAGGACGTGGACAATAGGACGCTCCGGTTGCACTACCTGTCCAATCGGCGCGGGCTCTGCCCGATGGTCCTCGGCATCCTCAGGGAGCTCGGCCGTCACTTCGAAGCCGAGGTGCTGGTCGATCACCCGGTGTGCAGCCGCGACGGGGCCGATCACTGCGAGTTCATCCTCCACATCAACTAGGACCCATGCCCGCCACCCCTCCCGCACTGGCCTCACCCAAGCCGATCGCGCGCTCCTGATCCTCAGGTACGCGAACCCATTCGATCCCGGGCGTGTCGACGCCGAGCGAATGGCGCTCGGGGACGAGTACGTCTACTGCGAGCGCGACGTGGTGCGGCGGATTCTCGACCACCTGGGGCCAAGCTCTTCATGAAACACCTCCTTTGTGCGCATGGGTCGGTCGACGTGCATGACGCCTGGGCCTCCGCGGGAGCTTCTGGAGGCGTGACACCGTGGCGCGGTCGAGCCGGAACCAGCAGGGCGGATAGGCAGCCGAAAAGCCACACGGCCTCCACACCCCACCCACCCACGCGTCGCCGGGCCGGACCACGAGCGGCAAGCGAACCTCGCTGCCCCAAGCCCGCGCTCTCTGCCGCGCAGGGCGCGCACCTCCGCGCAGCGTCGGGCGAACCCGACGTGACGTCGCCCCGTCCGCACGAGAGCCCTCGCGCTACGCGTAGACCGGCATCGGGT
>CAYLJT010000220.1:0-10829 GCA_964383995.1 uncultured Polyangiaceae bacterium | reverse complement strand
TTACTGGCGGTCGACGTCCAGGCTTCTCTCGATGATCTCGAGCTCCTTGCGCGACATGGCAAGGTTCGCCTTTGAGCGATCGAGGGCCACGTAAATGAACATGTTCGTCCCGACCATGCGGATCAAATGGTACTGCCCGGTGAGCGTAATGAGAATGTCCTCGATCCGGTCGCGGAGACCGAGCTTGTCGCGGATCTTCTTCTTGGCACGGACCACGTCGGCATTTCCGGCCGCGGCGAGCTCCAGGTCAAAGCCCGGATTCCCAGCCGCCGCGAGGCACATCCCGCTCTCGTAGTCGACCAACGCGGCTCCGATGCAACCGTCGATCTTGAGGGCATTTTGTACCGAACTCTTCACATCAAACATGGCACTTCCTTTCCTGCAGGGCCTGCCCTGCGCTCTCTGAAATCGATGCGGGCGCTCAGCCCGTGCTGGCGCGCTTCGGTGGGTAGCCCGCTGCGAGCTGCGCGACCTCGGCCCTCGCCATACCCAGGGTGGTCTGCTCCAACGAAAACGCTACGAAGAGCACAAGGCTCGTCGCTCTCCGTAGAGGCCTTACCATGAAGCAGTTCTTTCCAGTGACCCCCACGACGTCTTCTCCACGCGCGCCCAGGCTGTCCAGTGTGGCAAGGTGAGACCAGACCACGGCAGCGTCGATCTCCTCCCCGTCGTTGATGTAGCTCGAGCCGCTCTTGCGGTCGACGACCGATGCCGCGCGGGCGCCCTCGATTCGCAGCGCTGCCCGCACGACGTCTACCATTTCGTCCATGGCAAGGGGTGGCGCTCGCAGGCTCGACGGCGGAGCGGCATCGATGAGCGTCGGTTGGCTTACCGGAGCTGGCAACAGCGCTGGAATTTGATCGGCATCCAGGCTCAGGCGCCCAGAATATGGGCGGCTCCGCGGCAGGAACAGGGCCTTGGCGGCGGACAGCACGAGGGCGGATTCCACCCGGCCTGCCACGAACGCGCGAACGGCCTCCCGGGCCCCGGCTTCATCGATCACCTGCCATTCGATCAACACATCCATGAAGTGCCTGCCGGTGGCTCTACACTCCTCACGGACAGCGTCGGACAGGTCTCGGTCGAGCTCGACGCCCGCGTGGCCTACCACCTCGCCCATCGACGCGGGGGTCGACGACACGTCTGCCCACACGACGCGACCTTCCTGCACATGAATCGAGGCCGTCACTTCGCCGGAACGCACGACGACTTCGCCACCTTTCGGATCGTCCAGCGCCTCTTCGAGCGCCTTGCGGACCTCGTCCGTGGCGGGGGGTGGCGTCGTCCTGCGCATCAGGCTGCGAAGGCGAAAGGTAAGATCTCCTCCAAACGGTCGGCCGAGCACGTCGTCCACGGCGCCGCCCGCGGCGGCCAGCGTCGCTTCGCCGAGGGTCGCGTCCGAGACGCCGCCCAGCGCGATCAGGCGACAATGCCCGCGCACATCGAGCTGTCGCAGCGCGCGGCACAGCTCCAGTTGCTCATTTTTGTTCTCGTCCGTCCACTCGAGCAACACGATCGTGGGTCCCCCTACCATGGGCGCCACGACGACGAGCTCGTCGCGACTGATCGCGGAGATGACGAGCTCGGTGTCCTTCACCGCGGCACGCAGACGGCTCAGGGTAAGCTCGTCCAGGCTCACCGCGAGCACGTGAGCCTCCTTGCGCTCCGTAGGCTCGACCCTCACAAGAGGGCTCCCCAGGGCTGGCTACGCGGGAACAAGCCGCGGGCGGGGCGCCAACACGGGCTCGCTGCGATTTCGTAGCGTCCATGGGTCTCGAACGGAACTGCCTTGCTGCTTGACATCAATCCTGGACTTCTCCCTCCCCGGAAACGCGGCCATACACAGGAGAACAGTCGAACACATTCCTCAATAGATGTCACTACGACTTAGGTCTGAAATCGGTTCCTGGAACCACGGAAACCCGGTATTTTCGCGTTGGTGATCCCTCGATCGCGGGACTTTCTACGGCTCGGGTCAGATCTTCCATTTTCATGCCTTAAGGTCTCCCGAAATTGTCCGGCTCCACGGCAGAAATAGCAGGTTCTTTTCCACACGCGATCGGGTCCCGTGGCAAGCTGTACGTGCGCTTGCGAAGGGCGAGCGAAAACACGGAAAATTGTGCGTCGCGAACCGCCTGAGCGTCGTGCTTGGATTGCGTGACACGGGAGCGGCGGCCGGGGCGCCAAGGCCCCGACCTTGCCAGGCCGCTCCACTTATGGAAGCTCGTCGATACCTAGTGCGCTCAGGGCCTTCGCAAGATCTGGAATGGCTGCCTTCCTGCCAGAAAAATGCACAAGTCCCTCGTTCGATAGGTCCCGGACCTGCCGGGACAAAGTTTCGGGCTTCATCGCCGCCATCGATGCAAGGTCGCGACGGGAGATCGGGAGGTGAATCGTCATCGAGCCGTCCTGCGCCGTCTGGGAGGGCTCGGCGAGATCGAAGAGCGTGGCCATCAGCCGCTTGCGCGCGCCCGCATGCGCGGTAACCAACAGCCGGCGTTGCAGGGCTTCCACGCTGTGTGCCAGGTGGCGGGCCAGGCTTGCCCTCAGCGTGGGGCAGAGGTCGAACAGCTCTCTTACCCTCCGGGCGTCCACGAAGCGCACGTCGCAGGGCACCAGCGCTTCCGCAGCGAGGTCGTAGCTGCCCGAGCCGAAGATGCCAGAGGCCCCCAGGACGTCCCCGGTCTTGCCTACACTAAGGAGGGTCGAGTTGCCCTCGCTATCGAGGGTGCGCAGGCCGACAAACCCGCTCTCTACGATGTGGAGACCAAGGCAGTCGGCGCCCTGGTGGAAGATCGCCTGGCCTCGCTTGTAATAGCGCGGCACGCCGTAGGCGCTCCAATCGCACGGCGGCTTCGGCGCCGGCTCTTCCGCGCGGACGCCTTGGCGCGAGCTCGGCGGCACGTCGGAGGGTCGGCGGAAGATGCCTGAATTGGGCATTTGTAACTTGCTATGCGCCACGGTACCCGGTCGGCGGTCTCGGTGGAACGATGGGAACGACCGCGCGAGCTGGCGCCGCAAACCGCTTGACCGCGCGCCCACGAGTCGCTGGAGAAACCGGCGTGCCCGCGCCCGACCGCGGAGCGACGGACGTTTCAAATCTGGAATCCCTCGCTCTCGTGCGAGCGCCGCTCGAAGCTCTCTTCGTGACGTAGGTCTCGACATGCGCAAGCAAGGGGTCGGATGGGAGCAACAGCGCGGGCGTCGGCATTACCTGTCCTCCCCGAGGAAACGCTGCTCGCGCTGAAGTGAGGGAGGCTCCCCGCCGGCGTACGGGGGCTGCCGAAAGAGCTCGCCGGCTGGTTGAATAGGATCCAACCGACCCGAGGCCAGACGGCCGATCGTTCCTCCCAACACACGGGCGTCGGAAAGATTCCGGGTCGCGTACAGCACCCCGCGGCCCGACGCCGCCCGCAAGACCAGGTCGAGGAGAGCGTGGCGTTCCGCCGTTTCCAGGCCCTTGGTGAGCTCGTCCAGCATCAGCAGCGATGGGCGGGCAGCGAGCGCCCGGGCCACGGCCAAACGCCTTTGGACGCCGGGCTGCAGGTCGGTCACCGGCATCTCGCGGTCGAGGCGGCCGCCGAGCAGGCCAAACTCCAACAGCAGGGCCTCTACCAAGTCGCGCCTCTCCCCTGCCGACGAGAACGAGAGGTGCGCGAGGCCCTCGGCGAGGAAGTCGTCGAGGGTCACCTGGTCGGGCAAACGGAGGTCGCCGCTGATCAACATCGGAGCGGGGCCCTCTCGCAGCGGCAGGCCGTTGAAAAGCGCCGTCCCACGCGTGACGATCGGGGGGTCGGCGACGCCTGCCAATGCGCGGAGGAGCGTGGACTTTCCGGCGGCGGGCGCGCCCATCAAGACGAAGATTCCGCACTGCGGGACGTCCAGCGCGATGTCTTCCAGGACCTGCCGCTGACCGAGCGACACGCCAAACCCTCGCAAGGTGAGCGCCGGGTGGACGGATCTCCGCTCAGATCGCGGAATCGAATTGTACACCGATTCAGGAAGCATGACGACTGCGGACCTAAGGGCGGGCGGAAACACCCAGTACACCTAAAATGCAGATCTTTTTGTATCCCTCCCATCCGTGATTGGAATTGATCTAAGTCAAGCGCGAGCAAAATAAGGCATCATGGCTAGCCGGGGGCGGGGAAAGGTCGCCACACAGTGCTCTTCCTTACTTCCCGCGGACGCCTCGCGCGATCTGGAAGTTTGTCCGGTTCTTTGTCTCGGTCAAACCGCACATCGGAACGAGGGCGGATCGGTGAGACAAGATGCCGCGTTGACAGTTTCGCCGATCTATGGTCCTGGCCGCTCGGCTCGCAGCGCGGACATCACAGTGCGCCGAGCGGGCGCATGGACCGATACGGAGCGCGTCGTCGGTCTGGCAGGCGCGCGGCGCCCTCGCCGTGTCCAAGCGCGGGCGGCCGTGTCGAGGTTCTCCCCCCCGAGGTCAGCTCACGGGTGGTCGCTCGACCAGGTGGGCTCGTCGTTGAGCATGTCCGTCAGCCAGTCCATGAGCACGAGCCCGTTGTCGGATTTTTGGTACGGATCGGTCAACAGACAGTGGGTGGAGCCGTTCTTGTAAAAGTACTTCATGCTGGTCGTCGGGTCGATTCGCTTCTCGGCGAGGGCATCTAGCCCAGCTGCGACCTCGCTCCCGGACAGTTGGAAGAAGAACGAAATCACCTCGTCGTTCATGTACGAAAGCAGGGCCGCGCGGCTGCCCGTGTACTTCTCGGCGTAATACGAGAACAGCGCGTCGAGGTCGGTCAGGCATTCGGGGCAATCGGCCGGGAGCTGCTTGTCGAGGCCCCAGGAGGAGCGCCAGGAGGCTTCGAGTGTCTCGGTCAAATACGGAGACGGGAGCGGAGGTCCGCAGTCGTCGACCAGATCCACGCGCGTCGCGCCGAAGGCGTCTTGCGTGCGACCGAAGTTGACACCAGCGCCGAACCCTCCGGCGCTGGAGCCGGAGATGACGACCCTCGCCACCTCGGGGAAGGTGGGGACGATGCGGGCCAAGGCGAGCTCGTAGTTGACGCCCCCCATGTGGTAGGCGTCTTTGCCGTTGTAGTTGGCGACGTTGTTTCCGGCGTGGACGTCACCGGTGCAATAAGGAATGTAGATATAGCTCCAATCCTTGAAGGGGTTGTTGGGATCGCCGCGGTCGAACAGGCTTGTTTGCAAGAAGCCATTGGCCTCGGACTGAAAGGCACCCTCGTCGTAACCATCGAAGTTCGCCGCCGTCTTCGCGATGAAGCACGTGAGGTTGTCCCAGCAAGCACCACCACCGCTGAAGTAGATGGCGACGTTCTTGCTCTTGTCGCTCAAGTTCACCCCAATGCCAGTCGCCGAGCCATCGCCACAAACCGCGCCCTCGATGGGCACGTAGGTCCATTGCTCAGGCGTCGCCATAATCGGGTCGCCAGGCATGAAGCCCGAGCTCGTGGATGACGTCGCGGACGCCGACGCCGAGGCGTCCGTCGAGGAAGAGGCGTCCGACGTGGTCGCCGACGTGGAGCCCGCGCCCCCTTGGCCCGACGGTGTGGAGGCGACACTGTCTCCGCAAGCGAGAGGCGACAGCGCGAGCACGAGGAGGGGCCATGATGCGAAGGTGCGGAGCTGATGCATGGGCGCCATTACACCGCGTCTTTCGCCCGCCGGGGGACTAAAACGCGCGCCGTACGCGCCTTCGGGCCTCGATCATGTGCTGTGTGATGCGGTCGCGGGCGCTGGCGCCCTCGACGAGGGTCCATACGTCGTCCTCGCGAGCGCGACCGGCCGACGCGAGCAAGATGTCTGCGGCCCGCTCGGGGGGCAGGAGCTCGTCGGCGCGACCGGGTAGCTCCACCACGCACGATTGGACGCCGAGGCCCTCGCTGACGTCCAGCATGCGCGCAATGAGGGCTACCGTTGTTTCGTCGTCAAACGATTCGCGGGAGCCGGCGCCGACGATCGCGACCCTCTCCAACGACAGCTTGGCGGTACCGGGGAGCAGCACCGTCTCGCCGCGCTCACCCGTGACCTTGCCCCTGCGCATGAGCGCGGAGAGGCGCCCGGCGAGGCGAAAATCGATGAGCCCGGCGAGCCCTTGGCAGGGCCTCACGTCGCTCCAAACGCAGCAAATCCCGAGCTCCGACGGAGCTTGATCGAGGGCGCGCAGGGTGGATGGAATGAAGCGCAGCTCCAACGATCAAACGCTGATCGCGCCCTTGCGAAAATCGCTCTGCGCGATCTTCACGTTGACGCACGCGGGCTTGCCCGACGCAAAGGCGGCGTCGAGAGCCGGGCCGAGCTCCTCCACGGTCTCGACGTAGGCGCCGAAGCCACCGACGGCCTCGACGACTTTGTCGTAGCGCGTGTAGTCGAGGGCCGTCGCGACCGCGCGCTTCTCGCCGTAGAGCTCGACTTGGCCACGACGAATTTGCGTCCATCCGGCGTCGTTGCCGATCACGGCGACGACCGGGATGTTCTGGCGCACCATCGCCTCGAACTCGAGGCCGTGCAGGCCGAAGGAGCCGTCGCCGTAGACGATCACGACGTTGGCGTCGGGCCGCGCGAGCTTCGCCGCCATGGCGTATCCAGGGCCGACGCCGAGCGTGCCGAGGGGCCCCGGATCCATCCACAGCTGGGGCTGTTCGAGCTTCAGGACGTAGGCCGCGGTCGCCACGAAATCGCCGCCGTCACCGATCACGATGTCGTTCGGTCCGAGACGTTTTCCGAGCTCGGCGCACACGCGCAAAGGGTTCGGGGGATTGGCCGCGCTGTCGACCTCGGCCAGCATTTTGGCGCGGCTCTTGGCCTCGGCGGCGCTGATGAGGGCCATCCAATCGGGGGCCGCCTTGCTGCCCACCTCGGCCAGCAATTGCTTGAGCACGACGCCGCTGTCGCCGTCGATCGCGAGCTCGATCGCGCGGTTTCTACCGAGCTCGGAGCCGTCGAGATCGACCTGCACCACCTTGGCGCCCGGGTTAATCGCGCGACCGTACTCGAGACGAAAATCGAAGGGCGTCCCGAAGACGAACACCACGTCGGCCTGAGACAGCGCGACCCTGCGCGAGCGCGTCATCAAGCGTGGATGCGCGTAGGCCAGAGCGCCGCGAGCCATTCCATTCAGGTAGTAGGGCGCCTCAATCGCGTCGGCGAAGGAGCGCAAAATGTCGCGGTGAGGCGACCATCGCAGCTGACTGCCCACGATGAACATGGGCCGCTCCGCGTTCTTCAAGAGCTCCGCCGCACGGCTCACCAGCGCGGGGTCGCCACCCGGTCGAGGGGGCGCGAAGGGGGTCGTGGCGGGGGGCGCGTCGTCCGCCCAATTCATCAGCAAATCGAGGGGCATTTCGAGGAAAACCGGGCCCGGCACGTTGGCCTGCGCGATGCGAAACGCGGAGTCGATGTACTCCTGAAGGCGGTCGGTCGAGGGCACCGACACGCTCCATTTGGTGATGGGTCGCATCAGCTCGACGTGATTCATGTCCTGCAACGAGCCCATGTCGGTCAACAAGCGCGGGCCCGCGCCGCCGATGACGATCATCGGAATGCCGCCGCGCTGCGCGTTGGCGACGGCCGTGACCACGTCGGTCACGCCAGGCCCTGCGGTCACCGCACACACGCCCGGGCGGCCCGTCACGCGGGCGTAACCGTCCGCGGCGTGCCCCGCGGTTTGTTCGTGGCGCACGTCGACCACGCGAATTTCGTCGTCGAGGCAGCCGTCGTAGATGGCCTGAATGTGGCCGCCGCAAAGGGTGAAGAGGTGCGTCGTGCCGTGTCGTTTGAGGGCCTTGGAGACGAGCCTGCCGCCGTGAGTCTGAGCCATTTGGCGCGTATACCACGGTCCTTTTCCCGGGCTAAGCTTGGCCATGCTCGATGTGCTCCCGCCCGCGGTCGCGGGCCTCTTTTACGAACGCGACGCGCGGCTCCTCGCCCAAAAGGTCGATGGCTATCTCGACGCCGTGGCGCCCACGAGCACGACGCGTCGACCCAAGGCGCTGATCGTCCCCCACGCCGGACACATCTATTCGGGCCCGATCGCCGCGTCCGCGTATGCGCGCCTCGCGCCCTTCGCGTCCTCGATCCGCCGCGTCGTACTGCTCGGACCGTCCCACCGCGTGCACCTCGGTGGCCTGGCCCTGCCCGGCGCCCGCGCGCTCTCTACGCCCCTCGGTGACGTTGCTTTGGACCCCAACATTGAAGAGCAGCTCAAGGCCTTTGCGTCCGTCGTGACCTTTCCGCAAGCCCACCTCAAAGAGCATTCCTTGGAGGTGCAACTGCCCTTCTTGCAGCGGCTGCTCAAGGACTTCACGCTGGTGCCTTTGGTGGTCGGCGACGCGGACCCAACGACGGTTGGTGAGGTGTTGGAGGGCTTGTGGGGAGGAGCAGAGACACTGATCGTCATCAGCACCGATCTCTCCCACTTTCAGACCTACGACGAGGCGAAGGTGAGTGACCGAGACACGGCGGACCGCATCCTGAAAAAGAGCCTCCGCATTTTTGGAGAAGACGCCTGCGGCTTCCACCCCCTGACCGGCATGTTGTGGGTAGCGGAGCGCCGTGGCATGACCATCGAGCTGTGCGACCTGCGAAGCTCGGGCGACACCGCAGGGGACAAAGTGCGCGTGGTGGGCTACGGCTCGTTCTTGCTGTACGAGGCGGCGAGCTGACGCCCGAGGACGTGGTCTTGCCCGAGCACGTAGACCCGGTACCGGAACCTGCCCGGGCCGCCCCAAGGGATGTGATCTTGCGTTGCACGAATGCCATTCTCGGCCAACAAGCGGACGAGCCCGTCGGCCACTGTCTGAGACTCGAAGTGGCCTAGGAAATGGGTGCGAGCAGTGACGTTCTTGGACATGAGGGCGTAGTAACCGGCACAGGCCTGCTCTTCGGTTGGGTAGACGGCCGTGGGGCTGTCGACGCGCCGTCCCCGCTCGACGTAGAAGATCTCGTAGTGGTCGCCGACCTTGGCAAGGCACTCCACGTCGTCGCAGCGACCCCAGTCGTCGCCGATGGAAAACGCGTCGGGACGGTAGTGCTCGGCCAACAAACGCGCCTTGAGCTCGGAGAACGTCATGGTGGGAGGACCTCCCCCGTGGCGGTCAAGAGCCCCGCCTTGGGCGAGAGCTCGTCGGCGAACGTCACGAGCAAGCGTTCCCCCGTGAGGCTCAAGTCGGACACCGGACGGCTCACCCGAATCTTGTCCAGGGTCAGCTTGCCTTCCGGTGCGTCGACGGTGAGGGTCAGCTCGTCTCCGGCGCTGTTGGAGACCGCCACCAGGACCGCGCCCCCTGGAACTGGAAGGTAGGCGACGCCGCCGGGCTGCGTGACCTCCCGCCAGGCCTCGGGCCCCGAGGGAGGCAAGGGACGGCGCACCTCGGCCTGCACGACCTTCCCATCGTCGAGCACCAAGGCGAGGAGGGTGCCGTCATCGGCCATGGTGTAGGTGAACCCCGCGCTCGCGCGTTTCTTGGTTTGCCCTTCGGGCACGAACGCCCCCGAGATGTCCGAGACATAGCGAGATCCCAGGCAGGTCAGCACGGTGAGACCGCGTAAGGTCTCGAGGGACTCCGGGAGGCACGCCGCTGGGGTGGGAACCAAGCGCAGCGCCTCCGTACGGCGGTCGAAAATGCCAATCGTGGGGGACCGCAACAGCGGCCCAGCCACACATTTTCCGTTCTTTGGACCTTCGCACAGGCCGTCGTCGAAGAAGCGCGCGTCGAGCAGGGACCCGACGTGGTCCGGCATGCCCGAACGCAGCTTCGCGATGCACTGCAGGCCCTGGCAGCCGAGGCCGACGTTTCCGCCCGCCCCCAAGCTACCTCCCAGCACGCCGACGATCGCCGCGTCCACGGCGTCGCCGTCTTTCGGAGGCGGCGATGGCTTGCTCGGCGCCACGGAGAGCTCGTCCGCCGGCCAGGTGAAGCTGGCGACGGTAGGTGCGCCCAAAAACAGCGGGTGGAGAGAGACGTAGTCCGCGCGGAGCAGCGAACGAGGGATGTCTACCTTGACAAATCTTCGCGCGTCCTTGGTGAGCACCTCGGACGGCGCCCGCTCACCGTAGGCCGTCCGCGCGACATCGGCGAAGATCCAACCATGGTAGCGCGTCGGGCTCGACAACGCGCGGCCAACGGGCCAAACCTTGCCGCGGGGGTCGACCACGACCCAGGTGTTGGCGGGGCTCCTGTCGGTCAGAGCCACCAGGATCACGCCGTCGGGACGCACCAGCGCGCGCGTCGCCGCCGACGGCACCTTGACGATCGCGAAGGACCCACCCCGATCGGAGGAGCGTACCAGGTCGCCGCCGCGCAGGCCCACCACCTGCTCACCGCAGGCGTCGAAAAGCCTGTCGACCTGGGAGAACGGCTTCGTTTGACCTGCAATCAATCCCTCGATGGACGGCGCGACGAGCGGCAGCGCGCCGGCCTCGGAGAGCACTTGGCCGTCGGAGAGCACGCCGATGATCCGCTGCCCCTGGGGGATCAGGCCGCGAATCCCCTTGGGGGTGTAGGCCAAGACGCCGCGACGGGTCTGGACAAGGTAGAGCCCCGGCTCGACCAACGTCGCAAATGTCTCCCCAAGCACAGGGCTTATCATGCGGATCACCCCACCCGAGCTGCGACCCATCTCCCAAAGCGGAAAGGGTTGGCTCGGGGGCTCCAGCCAGGGCGCGGGCGTCCCGTCGCGGTGAAACCAGAGCGACCCGGAGCCAACCTCGGCCGGGGGAGCTGCAACGGGCGCCGACAGGGACGGGCTTGGCTGCGGCGACGGGGGAAGAAGGAGGTTTTGCGGCGGCGGGCGCGCCTTCCACGGATCGGTTGGAGCGTCTTGCGCGCCGGAAC
>CAYLJT010000219.1:0-10831 GCA_964383995.1 uncultured Polyangiaceae bacterium | reverse complement strand
ACCCAGGGCAAAGCAGAGTTTTCGATGGAATTCTCGCGCTACGCTCCGGTTCCGGGCGCCCTCGCCGAGGAGCTCATCAAGAAGCACAAGGACGAGCTGGCCGCGAAGGCGAAGTAGGAAGGGAGACAGCCATCATGTTTCGCAAAGAAGTGAATGAGCGAAGTCCCATGCGGGTCTTCGAGAGCTCGATGCACGGCGGCCTGGGAAAGGGCAACCTCGGCATCGTTGTCTCCCGTCCCGGCGTCGGCAAAACGGCGCTGCTCGTGCAAATCGCCCTCGACGACGTGCTGCGTGATCGCAAGGTCTTGCACATCTCCCTCGAGCACGCGGTCGATCACGTGCGCTCGTACTACGACGAGATCTTTCACGATCTCGCCGGAGCTTCGGGCCTCGACGCTCCCGAGAGCGTGCGCGCAGACATCGAGAAAAACCGCCTGATCTTGTCGCACCTCAGCCACGCGAAGGCGACGGAGCGGCACGGCAACAGCGCCTCGATCAAGAAGATCCGCGACTCCATCAGCTTCGCGCGCGAGCTCGCGCACTTCGAGCCCGACGTCCTGCTCATCGACGGCTTCGATTTCAACAGCGCGACCGTCGAGGACGTGAAGGCCCTGCAAGTGATCGCCCGCGAAGTAGGGGTCGAGCTGTGGACGTCCGCGACCCTGCAGCGTCTCGCGACGACCATGAGCGAGCTCGCTGCGCCCATCGATCGCTTCCGCGAGCAGATGGCCGTCATCGTCTCCCTTGTCTACGAAAAGCCTATTGTTCGGCTGTTTCTCATCAAGGATCACAACAACCCCGACGTGGGCAACATGCACCTCCGTCTCGACGCCCACTCCATGCGCGTCATTGACGAAGACCGTCGCAGCCCGTCGGCGCGGCCGAAGGACCCTCGCCGTTTCACCCTGCACTCGGGTGGAGCCCGGGGCACCGAGGCCGAGTTTGGCGCCTGCGCCGAGCAATGGGGCGTCAACGAGCGCAACTACACCTTCGACGGCCACCGCCTGCTCGCCCGGCAGCGGGGCCTCGTCAGCCTGTCGACCGCCGATCTGCAGAAGGGCGATTTCAGCCTGAAATACGTGTCGAAGCGCCTCGGGCGCGTGCTCAGCGACGTGCCCCTCGTGCGCAACGTGCTGCAGACGATTTGGCACCAAGTCACGGCTTCGCAGCAGGTCTTCGTGGTGGGCGTGATTCAGCCCGATGGCACCGTCCGCGGCGGCACCGGCTGGGGCGCCGAGCTGGCGCGTCTCTGGAACAAGCCCCTCTTCGTGTACGACCAAACGAAGGACGCCTGGTTCTCCTGGAGCGGCGAGGCGTGGGAGCTGGCGAATCAGCCCGTGATCCGCAGCGAGTCGTTCGCCGGGACGGGCACGCAAGACCTCACCGAAAAGGCCCGCGACGCCATTCGCGACCTGTTCACCCGCAGCTTCGGCGCGCCCTAAAACATCCACACGCACAACGCCCCGATCGCCGAGACCACGCGTCTCGGCGGAGCCCACCCGCGATCGTCCACTTCCGCGCGACGGTCCCCCATCGATGCTCGGCGGGCTGATCCCGGCCCGACGCCCCACCTCAACGCTGCTTTCGAGCCGCTCGCGCAAGCGACTCCCTTCGGTGCGCGCGCGCATCGTGATAAGGACCGCCTCCCGTGGCAGGTACCTCGACCGCACACATCCTTCAGTCCCTCGTCGTAAACCTCGCCATTTGCGCCGCGAAGGGCATTGCCGCGTTCTTTACGGGCTCGGGAGCCATGTTGGCCGAGACCATCCACTCCGGCGCCGACTGCGCGAACCAAGTGCTGTTGCTGTTCGGCGTGCGGCGCGCGGCGCGGCCGGCCGACGCATCCCATCCCCTTGGTTACGGCCGCGCTTTGTACTTTTGGTCGTTCATGGTGGCCCAGCTCCTGTTCGTGGGAGGTGGGGTCTATTCGGTCTACGAGGGCATCCACAAAGTGCTGCACCCCGATCCCGTGGATCGCGTGTGGCTGGGCCTCTCGATCCTCGGGTTTTCGTTGCTCCTCGAAGGAGGCGCCACCGTCTCGAACCTGCGCGAGATCAGCAAGCGCGCGAAGGGCAAGCCTCTCCTCACGTATTTGCGCGCGACGAAGGACTCGGATCTCGTGGTCGTGTTCGGCGAGAACAGCGCAGCGACGATGGGCCTCGTCCTCGCGATGTTGGCCCTGCTCGCCGCCTGGCTGACCGGCGATGCGCGATGGGACGGCGTTGGCTCTCTCGCGGTAGGCGTCGTCCTGCTCGGCGTGGCCGTGTTCCTCGCCGTCGAGGTGAAGTCGCTATTGATCGGCGAAGCCGCGGACCCCGAAATCGAGCTCGCCGCTCGCGAAATCGCCAGCGAAATGCCCGATGTTCGCGCGATCCTGAAGATCATCACGGTGCAGCAAGGGCCCGGCGAGGTGCTGGTGGCGACCAAGGTCCTCTTGGCGCACGAGCTAACGAGCGAAGGGGTCTGCAACACCATCAACACCTTCGAGCACAAGCTTCGAGAGCGCTGCCCGTCGGTGCGCTGGTCGTTCGTGGAGCCGGACTTGTCTCGTAAGCAAGAACACGCAGGGCTCGAAAATCACTAAAATTGCCGATGCTTGATATCTTGGTGAGCTGGGCATCATGGATATTGGGCAGACGCAAGCGACGGGGTCCGATGGAGGGACTCCGCCCCCGCCCCCGCCGTCGCCGCCGAGCAACGACGAGGGCTTCTACATAGCGAGCCGTTACCGTGTCGTGCGCCTCATCGATCGGGGCGCCCACGGCGAGGTCTTCGAGGCCATCGATCGGATCACCAAGGATCGCGTCGCCGTGAAGGTCGCCATGCGATCCCAGGCCGCGACGACCGCGCGCAGCCGCCTTGAGATCTCATCGCTCCGGCTTTTGCGCATTCCAGGCGTGGTGCGTTTGCTCGACGATGGAATGTGGGAGGGCCGCATCTTCGTCGTCACCGAGCTGCTGCGCGGCGAGCCCTACCCGGGAGCGGCGGGCGCCGCGACGATGGATCAGCTCCTGGCCACGACGATATCGCTCATCGACACGCTCACGCGCATCCACGCCGAGGGCATCGTTCATCGCGACCTGAAGCCCAAGAACGTGCTGGTGGACGCGTTGGGCTTTCCTACCGTCCTCGACTTTGGCATCTCTGTCGCGCGCCAGTTCGGCAGCTCTCCGAGAAACACCGAGCCTCTGGCCGGGACACCGGCCTACCTGGCTCCGGAGCAGGTCAATGGCGGTGAGGTGGGCGCCGCGGCCGACCTCTACGCAGTGGCCGTGATGTTCTACGAGGCGACCGCGAAGCGGCTGCCCTTCCAAGCCGAGACGATGCAGAACCTGCTATTGGCAAAGCAGGGTAAACTGCCAGTTTCGCTCCTGGAAGCGGCCTCGGACGTGCCGCGCGCGGTGGCCGAGATCATCGACGAGCTCCTTCATCCCAGCCCGGAAAAGCGGCCTGCGGCGGCGGAGGTTCTGGCGGTCTTGCGTGGTCAGGTGCGCCCCGACGCGGCGACGCCCCTCGCCGCGGTGTTGGCGGGAATGGAGCCCAAACAACCTTGGGAGCACTACACGGTAGACGAGCTTACGCGCCTGTTCTCCGGCCGAGAGCGTGTGTTTCATTTGCCGACCGATGCCGCGAGGGCCCTTTTTTCGCGCACTGAAGGGCGTCGTGAAGCCGTCGAGACCGAGCTCTCGTCGTGGCTGAGAGCCGGCTTGGCTCACCTCGAAGGTGCCCGATTGGCCTTGAACAGAGACGCCCTCGACTGGCTCGAGCTCGGCCTCGATGGTGCCTTGTTGCGAGGGGCTCAAGCACCCAGCTCCAACCCAGTCCCCTTGCCCACATGGGAGGCGAACGCGCCGTTTCGAACGCTGGTGAGCGAGCGTGAGGACAGCAGTGTTGGCGCGCAGCACCGCGAGCGTGCGAGGTCGATGCACCGAGCGATAGCCGAGGCCCTGGCGACCGGCGAAGGCCGCTTGCTCCACCTGGTGACCGCGCAAAACGACGATGAAGACGAGCTGGAACTCGCCCAAGCCGTAGCCCGAGAAGGCCGCGCCCACGCGGAGAAGCTCGCGAAAGCCGGGCATTTGGGCAAGGCGGTGGTGGTGCTCAGTGAGAGCCTCTCGGCCGTCCGTCGCCACGCGGACAAGCACGAAGAGCTCTCCGACTTGGAAGAGCCGTTGCTCTACTTTTGGGCCGAAGTGGCCTTGGCGATCTTCACGCCGCTAGCCATTGACCGCTTGTTGTACGAAGTCGCCCGCGCCCAACCGTCGCGCGAGAGAGACCACCTGGAAGCGCTGTTGCTTGCGGCGCTGATGGGTCTGGAGGCCGATGGAAAGAGGGCCCTCCAGGCGTTGGCCGAGGTGCCTCCGTTCAAATCACTACCCCTCGAACGCAAGCGGCAGAGCCTTCGTCTATACGCGGCTCGGCGATATTCCACCGCTGCCGAGGCCGAAGTGTTGAGAGAGGCGGAGGCCTGGGCGCGATCGACGGGCGACCCAGTTGCCATCGGTGCTATTCCCGGTTGGGTAGGTCGACTGCGCTATGGGCAGGGGCGGTTCGAGGAGGGCGCCGAGCTTCACGCGGAGGCTGCGGAGAACGAGCCCTGGATTGGCGATCGGGTTTTCGAGATGCTGGCCGCCGCTTCAGCGATGCTGGAGTGCTTTCGGCCTCGACCCGCCGCGCGGTACGCCGAAGATGCGTTGTTGCTCGCGCGCACCTGCCGCAACGCACACTACGAGGCACGGGCAGAGTGGTTGTTGCGGACAGCCGCCTATCGTCAAGGCAAGGACGTAAAACCGGATATCGCACTGGTAGACGCGACCCAGCACGTCGGCGCGGGAACCCAGACCTCTATTGTGTCACTCTGCGAGGCGGCCTTCGCTTGGCGGCGACGGGAGCTCGAGACTGCCCGCGAGCTGGCTCAGATCGCGTATCAGACATGGTCGCGCAGCGGGCGCACCGAGGCCGCCGCCGCCGCCCGATCCATCATGATAGCGTCCGGTTCTCCAACAGACACGGAAGAGGTCATGGAGATTGCCAACGTCGCTAGGCAATGCAAGGTGCCCGGGTTGGCCATACAGATGCTGGCCCTCTTGGCTATGGCGCGGCCCGACCTGCAACAGGACTTCGCGTCCGGGGCGGAAGTGTACGCGAACCAGGTCCTACGGGAGCACTGGGACAAACGAATCGACGTGATGAGCGTGAACGAAGCGCTGGCCTTGTTGGGCGGGCCAGCGAGAGAGCTTCTCTATAGCGCCGCCGGCAGCTCGTCGTAATAGCGACAGTCGACGATTACATAGGTGTAGCTGGATTTCCAGCCAGCTTGCCACGCTTGTTGGAACTCGTTGAGCCCGGGAACGCCTTTGGCCGGCGCTTCCACGCTGACGCCGGAAGCGACGCCCGCATCGTATTCGTCGAACAAGACCCAATGCTCCAGCATTCGATCGGAGTCCTCCGGGTCTTCGACGGTGAAGATCTGCGCGACTTCCCGCAGGCCGATTCGCGCGATGTTTGAGTTTCCGTCGAGCTGCTGGTTGGGATTTCTAACGCTCGTGATGCTCGAGTACGCGGTACAAACGGCCTTGGCGTATTGACAGCCTTCTCGCCATTGAGCTCGAACGAAGTTGGACCAGTCTTCGAGGGTCGACCACTTGTCGGCCCTTGGCTGGAAGGTGGCGCGCCTCTTCGGAGGGCGTATGTAGTCAGCCAACAACAACCAGCGTTGAATCGTAACGTCCGGGGTCTCTGCGACGACATAGCCGTAGCCTCGAACCGAGCCCTCCTGCATGAGCTCGTAGCTTCCCGGGTTCAGCTGTTGCTTCATTACTCTGCTCCTCTTCGTTGCGAACATCGCGACGGCCTCTGCTAAACTCGTGCCTGGTCCGTTGGGCGGCACCGGCCGCTCCAACCCATGGTAAGCTCATTTCTGGAGGAAGGTCCATGCGTGGCGGAAGCTCTAGCGACCAAATCGATCGTCTCGTCAAGATGCTGGCGATCTCGGACAATGTCCCAGACCGAGACGTCCGACGTCTGAGACATTCTAGGCGGCCCGACGCCGCGGGCGAACGCGTGCTGATCCTCGGTGGCAGGCGTTTTCTCGTCATTTATGACGAGGATGGCCGCCAAGACATCGTCGCGATGGAGGACGGACCGATAAAAGATGCCGTGGCAAGGAGCGCGCGCTCCGTCGCCGCGGTGTTCCACGCTAATAGCCTCGAAAAGCAGAACGGAGGGGTGACGCTGAACCACGAAGTCGCCGCCGAAAAGTTCGGCTTCGTCCCGAGCACTCGTTTTGGCGACCAGCCGACGGCCGCGACAGGGACGGCCTTCGTCGTCGGTGAAAGGCATCTCCTCACGGCTGGACACAACATTTCCGAGGGCAACAAGAAGGTTAAGAGGTTTGTGTTTGGCTACGAGGTTGACTCGCGGGGAGCAGCGCGATTGCAGGTTCCCAAGGAGTGGGTATTTACGCCGGTCCGCCTGCAGAAAGTGGAGGATGCGAGGGGCGCGGACTGGGCCTTGGTCGAGGTGGACAGGGCGCTCGACAGGGACCCCCTGCACCTTAGTACAAAACCGGTCGAGAAGGAGGACAGGGTTTACTATATCGGCTTTCCGCGGGGTCTACCCATCAAATACGCCGGAGGGGCAAGGGTGATGGATCCGGGGACGGGACCCTTTTTCAAGGCCAATTTGGACACGTTCAAGGGCTGCTCGGGGGCCCCCGTGTTCGACAAGGACAACAACGTCGTGGGAATTCACGTCCGCGGCATCGAGGAGTCCGCATCCGTAGCCGGCGGCTGGACAGACCGCAAGGTCGTGACTGGGGAGGGTGACGCTCAAGGTGAGGAAGTCACCAAGATATCCGCCCTCCCACAGGAGCTCCTCCGGATGCTGCAGGACACTCCCCGGCGGGCACAGGCCTAAGGGCTACCCGGCAACGACGTGTAGTAGTTGCACTCGACCATCGCGTACGTGGCGCCGCTCGGCCAGTTGTCGCGCCAGTTTCGCAGGTAGGTTTCGAGGTCGGCGACGCCGGACTCCGCTTCGATGGTGGTCGTTGCAAATCCCGATGAGCCGTAGCCGCTCAGCACGACGAACCGCTCGTAGGTGTGGTTCGCGTCCCCAGTGTCGATGCTGGTGTAGTTGTGCATCTTGACATCGCCATTGCGCGAGGCCTTGCACGAACCTTCGTCCAGTTGCTCGGAGGGGTCCGCGGGCGCCTCGTTGATGTCTTCGTACACCTTGCTGGTCGCCTTGACGTAGAGCGTCCCGCTTGTCTCAAGCTCTGTCTCAGCAAAGCTCGTCCAGCTCGCAAGGCTCGTCCACGCCGTCGTCCTTGCGGTGATCGTCATCGCGCCGCCGTTCGGCGGCTTGACGAACGCGGGCCTCAAGATCCAGCGTTGAATGAGCGTATCCCCACTCGCTACGACGTAGGCGAAGGCGCGCACGCTGCCCCCCTGCGTAATATCGTAGCTCCCCGGTTCCAACGGATGATCCATGACTTCTCCTTAGGTGCTCTCGGGCACAAGGCGGCGAAAGACTCCCCGTTGTTTGCAACCACCGGGCCGCGCTCCGAGGTCGAAAATCGAGCCCTCTCAAAGGCGGGGAGGCTCCCCTTTGCGTTCAAGCGAACGCAACTGCTTCCAGTTCGTACGCGGCGAAGGCCGGCCGACTGGAGAGGAGTGCGTTGCTCTCAGCACGGGACGCTGGCAAGCACCGTGCTTGGCGGTCTGCCATGCGAGAACCTACAAGCGCCGAGCGAATGGACGGTCTGGTCGCGCTGCTGCGAAGCGCCGAAGGAGCCAACACGGCTCGGCGAGCGAGCGCCCCGTCGTTCATTACCATCTACGGCGCCGACGACCGCCGCGAGATCCAGGAGATTCAGACGCCCAAGGTGCAAGAGCACGCCATGTCCGTCGCCGCGATCTTTGGCGTTCACCATCTTACCCCCGATGGCGACTTCTACCAGCCCAAGACCGAGACCCTCACCCAACGGTTCAACTTCCACCCGGAAGAGAGGTTCTCGGATCAGGTGGCGGGCGCCACGGCCACCGCTTTTGTGGTAGGCAAGCGCCGTATCGCGACGGCTGGACACTGCGTTGCGCCCAACGGAGAGGGCAAGATCCTATTCGCCTTCGGCTACCGCCTCATGGACGATGGGCGCCCGCGTATCCTGATACCGCGCTGGCATGTGTACTCGTGCGTGCGCATCGTCGATCGACATCTCGATCCGTTGGGCGCCGATTGGGCCGTCGTCGAGGTCGATCGGGACCTCCATGTGCCGCCTCTCCCCATCCGCAGGCGCCCGGTCGTCTTGGGCGAGCCCGTCTATTACATGGGGCACCCACGCGGGTTGCCGCTCAAGCATGTGGGCTGCGCCAAGGTGGTGGACGCGACGCCACGCGGCTTCTTTCTCGCGGACACCGATACCTTCAAGGGCTCGTCGGGCTCACCGGTGTTCGACGAGCACCACGAGGTGGTCGGGATTCACGTGCGAGGCTGTCAAGAGCATGACGGTGCGAAGGACGGCGTTCGGTCCATTCATGTCGATACTGTCTCAGACAAATTTCCAGGTCAGTCCGTGACACGTATCACCGAGCTTACCGCGGCCTGCTTCGAAGAGTGAGCGCGCCCGTCAATCGCCCTGTCCGTCCACGAAGGGGTCCGCCGGGAGACGCGCTTCCTCGCCGAAGGCGCGATAGAGCTCCACCAGACGGTTGCGCTCGACCCGATAGGCCTTGTGGTGGTTGCGGCTGGCGACGGTCGCCTCGCGGCCGAACAGCTTGAAGGCTTCTTCTACGCTGTTGTACTTCTGGGCTGCGATGCTCAAGACGAGGCCCTTCAGGCCTTCGAGGGAGTCTAGCTTGACCACGCGCTCGGCGCGGTGCGCCTCCGCTTCTCGGACCATGGCTTGACCCGCGCGGTACAGCAAATCGAGGGCGGAGGACGCCCCCGCCTCGGGATCCAGGTCAAAGGCCCCAGCCAGGAACGCGTCTTTGACGTGGGCCTCGCGGATGACGATTTCGGCACTATCCTCCAGGTGATCCTGCGTTGCTAAGGCGTAGGCGCGGCGCACGATGTTGTCGAGCTGCCGCAAATTTCCAGGCCAGGGCGCGGCGCACAAGCGCTCTTCCGCGGCCCGCTCGACGACTACGCTGGTCGCGCTCGACCCCTCGCGCTGTCCCTCCTTGTGCCGACGTTCAGCCATGTACGCCACCCACGCCGGGATCTCATCGACCCTCTCGGACAAGGGCGGGACGCGCAGGGGCAACACGTTGATGCGATAAAAGAGGTCTTCTCTGAAGTTTCCTTTGCGCACGGCCGCGCGAATATCGATGTTGGTGCCTATGACGAAACGCACGTCGGCGTCTTGCTCAGGGGCGTTGTCACCGAGCGGGCGATAGATGCGCTCTTCGAGGAGCTGCAACAGACCCGCTTGGGCTCGGAGAGAGAGCTTGTCCACCTCGTCGATGAACAGCGTGCCTCCCTTCGCGCGCGCGACCGCGCCCCGGTGATCTTGGGCGCTCGTAAAGGCACCCTTCTTCCAACCGAACAGATGACCCAACTGGAGATCTTCGGGGATGGTCGCCAGATCGAGGCGCTCGAAGGGGGCTTTGCGCCGCAGCGACCGCTCGTGGATCCAGCGCGCTAGGCGCGACTTGCCCGCTCCCGTCGGGCCTCCCAAGAGGATCGTCTCGTTCTGCTTCGCGAAGATGCCCAGCATCGAGACCGAGCGCGCCATCGACGCGCCCACCACGGGCAGGTGCTCGCTCGCGGTCGGTCCGTCGGCGCGCCGAGCGGGGAGGTTTGCCAGGTAAGGGGCGGCGACCGTCGCCAAGAGCTCCAGGTCCGGCCCCAACGCCGGCCAAATGAAGTCGCCGCCGATGGCCGCGGGGCACCGCGCCTCCACGGAGACCATGCCGATCGTCGTCTGGCCCGGGGGCCGCAGGGGCAGGACGAACATGTGCGTCGTATCCCGCGCGACGGCCGCTACCTGGCTCTTCTTGCTGTCGAAGGCGTCGCCGCCGCGCCGCAGCTCTCGTACGTTTCCGCCGGAAATGGCCGTGATACGGCCCGCCAAGACGTCGACCGTGATGGGGCAGTCTTGCTCCTCGATCCAACGCCAGGCGGTGGCGGAGGCAAGCTCGGAGGGTACGGCCGCTTTGCGGCTCCGCTCACTGCTGCGCTCGCTGCTGGGCCCGTCGTAGCGCAGCGAAGCTAGGGCCAGGTAGTCGTCGCTGGGGCGAACATGGACGAGACCGCGGAGGATTTGCTCGTCGATGGCCGGGGCGCTGGCGCGTAAGGCGCTTGCACAGCGCTCCAGCAAGCAGCGTAACAGGGCGTGGGCGGCCTCTTCGAAGTGGCTCGCGCGGAGCAGCTCCGCGAGCAGAGCGGGGACAACGTCGTGCATCTCACCACGGATGTTACGCGTGGTTCGCTGCGATGGGGCTCACTTCACGTAGGCGCCCAACATGTCGGCGAGGCGGGGGATCGCGTCTTCAACGTTGCGCTTCGCCGAGCCGCGGAGACGATCGTAGGTCGAGCGCACGACGTTGCTCTTGGCGCCCTTCGACTTCGCGTCGGTCACGCTGAGCAAGGCGTCGGCCGCCTCGGATTTGTGATTCTTGAGATATTGGGCGGGATTGCCGCTCTCCGTGCCCTTGTCCCACAGGGGCTCGAGGGCGCGCACGAAGTCGGGCAGAAGTTGAATGACCACCTGCCTCACGAAGTTGGGCTTGATGCCCTTCACCGCTGCGTAACCGGCCTTCACCGCCAACCCCGAGATCCCGCTCTTGTTCGAGACCTCTTCGTCGATGAGCTTGCAGCAAGCCATGAC
>CAYLJT010000218.1:0-10867 GCA_964383995.1 uncultured Polyangiaceae bacterium | reverse complement strand
ATTCTGCACCGGAAGGTGGTCTCCGAGCAACGCGACGCCCTCGTATTCCGGCACCGACGGGTTGCTCCCCATCACCCGTGTGTACATCCCCTGCGTGACCTCCGTCCGCGAGATGGCAAACGGCCGCGTCAGCGTGACGTCATGTTGGGCCTCATCCTCGCTTCGCCCTTCTTCGATGCTTAGGCTGCCCATCAAAAAGCTTCCCGCTGGCAGCACCAACATTTCCGGACGCAGAGGCAAGATGTCCGCATCCGCTTCTCGCCACCACGACAGAGCGAGCGAGCTTGGCACCAGCAGCACCCCTGCCAGCGTCAGCATCCAGCCGAGCGTGCGCACCGCGGGGGCGGGTAGCACCGGGGAGAACAGGCGCTTCAGCGCGGCGTTCAACGGCTCGTCCCCTCAACCAGACCCAGCTTGTTGCTGCGCTTGGAGACCAACCTCCAGCCGCCGCGGTTGACCTTGCCGTAGAGGGAAGACTCCAGAGCGACGCAGGCTGCGGAATCGCATCGCCAACGTCAACAAGCGCACGGCACTGAAGTGCCGTGCTAGGTAAACAAAGTCCGCTTCGCGGACTCGCTCTTGACTGGGCATGAGGTAGTCCGCGTTAGCGGACTTCGCATGAGAAGCCCAGCATTTTAATGCCGGGCGTCGTACGACTGCGGCTTCGCTCCGCCCATTGCGCCAAGCGCGCAGTCGCTCAAACAACCCCCGTTCGTGGGCAGCGAGGGTAGGTCCGACCCGGTCGGGAGGGCCGTCGTGCGCAGCAACGCGGGCGGGCTCGTAGTGCACAATCAGCAGCAAATGCGGCAGCTCTAGATGTTTGAAAAAGTGCTCGACCACGCTCACAATCTCGCCGCCGATGTCGTCCAGAGGCCGTTCCGGAAAACGCCCCGTGTCCGGGTCAAACGCGACGGTAACGAGCTTCAAGCGCATCAAAACCACCTCGAAAACCGAGAACGCTTCGCCCCACGGCCCGGCCCGCTCCGCTAGGGCCTGGGCCCGGGGGCTTCGCGACCGGAGAGCAGAGGGTACCAGGGTTAGAGGGAAGAGGGCAACAAAGACCTCGAGAGACGAAAGCCAAGGCTGTAGTCGCGGTTGGAGGCCGACCCCCAGCCGCGGTTGGCAACGCGCGCGTACCGCGGGTCGAGGACCCACGAGCCGCCGCGGTTGACCCGGTCCCCGCCCGACTCGGGCCCCGAAGGATCGGTCGCTGCTTTGAGGTCTTTCTCATACCAGTCCCAGGTCCATTCCCAGACGTTGCCCGTCATGTCGAAGAGCCCCCAGCCATTTGCCGCGAAGCTTGCGACGGGCGCGAGGCCGGCGTGACCGTCCGTGCAGTCGGTCGTCCAAGACCAATCGGGGAAGCTTTTCTTCGCCGTCGCATCCGCAACGTTCCCGATGGTACAGAGGTCCCCGACTTTCGACGTCCCGGCGTAGACGTCCTTCCCGCCCGCCCGCGCCGCGTACTCCCACTCGGCCTCGGTTGGCAATCGATAGCCATCCGCGTCCTTGTTGGGCCACGCGACGTTTTCGTCCGCAACCGTGTAGGCCGCAGTGAATCCCTCGATCTCCGAAAGCTTGTTGCAAAACGTCACCGCTTCGAGCCACGTTAGGTTTTGCACGGGGTAGTTCGGGGCTTTCAGGGAAACGCCCTTGTACTCGGTCGCCGATGGATTCGTCCCCATCACCTTCTCAAACTGCGCCTGCGTCACCTCGGTGGTGCTCATCGCAAACGGACGAGTAAGCGTAACCTCGTGCAACGTCTCATTTTCGCTGCGGCCGTCTTCACTTTGCGGGCTCCCCATCGAAAACGTGCCTGGAAAGATCTCAATCATCGCCGGTCGATCTTGCGTGGCTGGCCAAGTTCGGCGTTGGCCCTTCGGTTCCTCCACGTTCGGCAGCTCGACCCGGCGCACAGTGGGAAGGCTTCCCATCCGCGTCAGACCCACATCAACGTTCAGCGCAGGGAGCAGCGCAAGCCCTCCCGCAAACGCCGCCAGCGCCAACCCCCACAATACACCTCGTTTCCACGACGGCCACGCCGCCCGCGCGCCCCACAACAGGTCGACGACACGCACTCCGGTCGACGTCCGCGCGGCCTCGACCGCCCTCCGTACGTCGTCCCGCCAGCGCATCTCATCGGGAACCTTACCTTGCCGTCTTACCTCGCCTTCCAGCAACGGCACCACCTGATGGCGCAGCGGTGAATCGATCAGCTCGAGCAGGTGCTCTTTCGCCTCTGCCGGATTCAAGCGCGCCAGCACCGTATTCAAGCGAAGCTTCCAAAACTCCTTCGCCAGCCCCTCCCCGGGCTCCACGCTGCGCAGTTGCTGCTCCAACATCCGGTTCAGCTCTTGAACATAGACTCGCATCGCGGGGTCGGTCCGCGCTTGATCCGCCGCCTTGTCGAGCAACACCTCGGTCAACGCCGCGTCCATGTGGAGTTGCTCGCCGTCTTGCTTGATCGAAACGCCCTTGTTTTCCGGCCTCTCGGCTGCCCAGCGCAACAGCCACCGCACGGCGCTGGCGTCCGTCAGCACCTTGTTCAGCTCTGGAAACGCGCGACGGAAGGTTTCCAGCTGGTCCCACGTGGGCTCGGGCACCAGGGCAGCAGCAATCGCCCAGCGTTCCAGCGCTTGATCCAACGCGGGCCCCTCCTCCAACACTGGATCTCTTGCCTCCACGCGGCTTGGCAAGCCCGCAAGCCGCGCTGACGCTGCCTGTACCCCCGCATCTGTGAGTGGAAAACGCTGCAATCCATGCTGATCCATCGCGCGCGTGGCTTCGGCCCGCCGCTCGTCCTTCAGAGCCAGCGGGTCCGGATCGATCCACGCCCTTCGCGGCCAGGCCCCAAGGTGACTCAACCAGTCGCGGTCTTTTCCTCGATCAAAGGGCTCCAACGCGGGCGACACAAACAGCAGCGGTTGACCCCGCGCGGCGCGGGCAAGATCCGCAAAACGCAGGCGCACCTTCCCGCGCTGCAGCTTGCGATCGGGGTGCTTTTCGAACGTACAAACCTGCACCTCCAAGCCCGCGCTCTTGAAGCGCTCCGCCAAGCGATGCGCCCGCTTTCGGTAGGGCCCCGCGGTGTCCGCTTCGTCGTCCACAAGCATCAGGACCGCTTGCGAAACCGAGCGATCCGCAAAACACACCTCGGTACGGCCCCCTGCTTGGATGTTGCGCGCCACGCTGCCGGGCACGTCCAGGTCGCGGCTCTCCATCCCTTGACGAATGCTTCCAAGCCAGTCGGCGCTCTCGCTCAGGGCCGCGTTTCCGAGCGGCGAGGGAGCTTCCAGATGGTACAGCTCGAAGGCTGGAAATCCCTCGCTGCGATGCTGATCCTGAAGCTTGGCGTAGCTCTCCTGAGCCGCTCTATCCAGTTTTTCGTGGGCGAGCTTGCGCTCCTGCGGAGCTACCTGATGCAGACGACGGAGACGGTATCCCACAACCAACAACACGAGGGCAGCCGCCGAAAGCCAAAGCAGCGAGCCCATTTCCTGGGTGTTGAGGAAGGGATAAGGCAGCGGTTTTTTTGGCTCGATCTCAACCATGGAAGGAGCGGGCGGTGGCTCGGGCTTCAGCTCTACCTTGACACCGGTGTCGCGGATCGGCATCTTCATGGGGCGAAGGACGAGAATCTCCTCAGCCGGCAACGTCCAAACCCATGTTGCCAGCACCCCACACACTACGAAACCCGTCAGCGCCACCAACCAGACCCAAGGAGGTCGACGCGTTCCCCACGCACGCAAACGCTCCCAGCGCGTTTCCCTCGCGGGTTTTCTTGCCCTCGGGCTTACCCCCTGCGAAACCTCCCCTTCCCCTACAAATCCGCCCGAAACCTCCGAAGCCAAACGCCCCGTCGCCCGACCCTCGACATCGATTCCACCCCGCAGATACTCCCCCGCCAGATGATGAATCCGCTTCCACTGGTCTTCGTTGCACGCTAGCAGCGACGCCACACCCGCCCGCAATACGGCCTCGTCCCCTGGCTTCACCCGCTCCAGATACTGCGCCACAACCAGGTGATCATCCGTCCCCAGGCGTCGCACGCTCGTGTCGATGGCCCGCAACAGCGGGGTAAGATGAACGCCCTGCGAGCGGCTGACGCTACTCATTCCACCCGCAGCGCCTTGAGGTCTTCGCGCAGCTTCACCAAGCATCCGAGGCCCGGCAAGGTTGCCCAGGGCAAGGTGTGCGTTGGCTGCTTGGCCTCGATTTTTGCAAACATGTCTTCGATGGCACGCCGCGCCGCGCCCTGCTCGAACACGTTGACCAACGCCGAGCCCCAATCGATAAGCTCGCTGGTTGTGGGCTTCTTGGTCAGGGCAACCTTCCTGAGCTCGGAAAACACGGCCACCGTGCGCCGCAAAAAGTCCCCCTCCCCCTTGATTCGCTCGGCCAAAATGGTCGCCAGTGTTGTCTGGTCAGGAAAACCCAAATGGTAAAACACACAGCGCCGCAAGAACGGGTCGGGAAGCTGCCGCTCGGTATTGCTGGTAATCACCACCAGTGGGCGAGGCTCTTTTCCCCTTTTCTTGAGCCTCTCCTCGCTGCGGCCCATGGTGCGAAACAGCTTCGAATCGCTGGCTGGCGCGTCTTTCCGAATCTCACGTATCTCAAACCAACCACGGTCGAGCACATTCAAAAGGTCGTTGGGCAAGTCCCTCGAAGCTTTGTCAATCTCGTCAATCAACACCACCCGCGGTCCGCTGTCTTCCAGGGCCTGGCCCAGAGCCAAGAGCTCGATGTAGTCCCGCGCGTCGCTCACCTTGCCGCCTTCTTGTCGCTCAAAATGCGCGTCCCCAAAGCGTTGCACCGCGTCGTAGTGGTACAAAAGGTCCTGCGCGCGCGAATCCGACCGCACATGGCATTCGAGCACGCCCTCGGTCTTGCAATAGCCCACCGCGCGCAGCGCGTGCTCCACGGCAAATGCAAAGTCGGTCTTGCCACAACCGGCCTCGCCCGTCAGAAGCAGGGGCCTCTCCACCGCCAGGGCCACGTTGACCGCTGCTACTAGGTCCGGGTGCGCGTGGTAACGGTGGTTGTCGCGGCCAACCAACTTGCTGCCATCGACAAACGGAGCGAGCCCCACCTTGTATGCCGTCACGAAGCACCTCCCGGGAGCTGGCGTAATAGCTGCTCTATTTCCTTACAAAGGCGGTCGTAACTCTGACCGCTGCCCTTGTGATGGTTGTAGCAGTTTTCGAGCCGATCCATCCAGTCTCTAGGCACGTTGATCTTCAAGCGTTCGCGCAGATATTCGCGAGCAAAGCGGTGCACGTCAGTCCACTCGGGGAAGGTCACCGCTCGCCGTCCCCAATACGTGCCGTCAACGCTATTGGCGAGATCCTTTAGGGCTGCATCGAACCTGATGTGCGAAGGTCCCTGCTCGGCTTCTTCGATGGCAATGTAGATTCGGAGCGACTCATTCGGCGCTGCCTCACGAATTATCTGCGCAAGACGCCCCCGCAAGAAGGACTCTAACGACTGAAGCTGCATCGGCAACATCAACCTTGGATTCAATGGCTCCCGTCCAAAGACCAAGAACAACGGAAGCTCCTTGGCCGCCTCGTGGAGCAACTGGGAAGCGTGTCCGCGGGCTTCAGGAGACAGGGCCTTGACGAGCCGCTCTTCCCACATCGCTTCCGTGATGGGCAGGTCGCGGCCGTCGCTGTCAGTCGAAACGACTACTACCTCGTTGCCGACCAAGTAGTCCCTGACCCGCTGCGTGAACGCCTCAAGGGCTTGATCCTCGGACCCGTGCAACAAGAAAAGTTGATGGCCAGGAAGCTTGGCCCCCTCTTCCACGTCGCCCCACTGCACGTACCGATCGAGCAACACGCGCACCTCGGGCATGCGCAGTGAAATGGGAGTCTTGGTTACAGGGAGGCCTGCTTGACCGGAGGCGGGCAAAAGTGTCTCTGACAATCGGATGTTGGCGATGGCCGCGCGAATGCCCTTGACAACATCGCTCCACGCGAGATCGTGGTTGCCCCAGAGAACAACAGGGTTTCCATCTTTCGGCAGCACCTGCAGCTTCCCGAGGGGCGAATGGACCCAATCGCAGGGGCGGACGATGATGGGGATGAGCAGCGCCTCGCCTCGCTCGTGGCGCTCGAGAGCGCGCTTCATCTCCACGTCGTAGGCGTAGTCGGAGGCGAGAAAATCCGCGCTGACCAGCACCAACACGATGCGCGCCGCATCCAGGTGAACGTCGATCGCGCCGCGCCAATCCTGCCCTGCGGCGATCAGGCGATCGTGCCAATCGCTAATCGCGCCCTCGCGACGAAGGGTCGAAAGATGCTTGCCCAGCTCTGCGCGAAGCTTGTCGTCGTCGTGCGCGTAGGAGATAAATACGTCAATCGGAGAAGACATCGCTCGTTGCCCAACGCCCCGCTGCCCGCGGAGACCACCTGGGAGCGTACGGCAGCGGCGAGGGCCGCGGCTAGCCCATTGTTCACGCCCCGAAGCGGCCAGGACCCGCCGCGACCGAGCGCTCACGCAACGCTCGCACGGCGGATTCACGCGGATTCACGGGGCTGCGAGCTTTGCGCTTGACGAAACTAAAATTGGACTTTACTTTCGTCAGACATGTACGTTCCCCGCTTGCTCCGCGCGACATTTGAGCGGGCGTGCAGGGCATTTCCTGCCGTTCTGGTCACGGGCCCACGCCAATCGGGCAAGACGACCTTTCTGCAGCAGGAAACGGGGGAGGACCACGCCTATGTCAGCTTCGACGACCCGCTCGAGCGGGCGTTCGCACGGGAAGATCCGAACGGACTGCTCGACCGCTTTGGCAGCCGCTCGCTTGTCCTCGATGAAATTCAGTACGTCCCCGAGCTCTTACCCTACGTCAAGATGCGCGTTGACCGGAACCGTCGGCGCATGGGAGCTTTCTTGCTCACGGGCTCGCAGCAGTTCAGCCTGATGCAAGGCGTGACGGAGTCGCTCGCGGGCAGGGTGGCCGTCCTCGAGCTCTTGCCGTTGGCGCTGGCGGAGCTGCCCAACACCTCGCTCGAAGCATTGGTCTGGAACGGTGGCTACCCGGACCCAGCCCTGCGCCCCGAGGCCCGCGACCTGTGGATGACATCTTACCTCCGCACTTATGTGGAGCGGGATGTCAGGCAGGTGCGCGATATCCAGGATCTGCGCGCTTTCGAGCAGTTTCTGGGCCTGTGCGCGGCGCATCATGGGCAGGAGCTGCACGCCGCCCCCCTGGCCCGTGCGGTGGGCGTCTCCCAACCGACCGTCCACGCATGGATCTCGGTATTGTCGGCGTCGTACATCACCACGCTGCTACCCCCCTGGCATCGCAACCTGGGTAAGCGCATCATCCGGGCTCCGAAGCTCTACTTCATTGACTCGGCGCTTGCCTGCACCTTGACACGTCAGCCATCGGGCGCAGCCGCCCTGGCAGGCCCGCTGGGGGGGCCACTTTTTGAGGGGCTGGTGGTGGTCGAAGCCATCAAGGCGTTTGCCGCCGCAGGAAGGCCTGCCGCATGTTGGTGCTGGCGCTCGCAGGATGGCTTGGAGGTGGACTTGGTGCTCGAGATCGACGGGCGCGTCATTCCCGTCGAGGCCAAGCTTACGGCAACCCCGACCACGCGACATGCCGAGCCTCTTACCATGTTGCGCGCCCTTATCGGCAAAGAAGCCGACCCAGGAGTGCTGGTGTGTCGCGTGGCGTCGAAAACCAACCTACCGGGTGGGGCAACAGCCATCCCATGGCAAGACTGGCCCGGATGGCTCGCGGAGAGGCTGCGAATCTGAGACGACAAGCGCGACACGCCAGCGCGGAGGGCTTGGCCCGCGGCCCCACAATCCGACGTCGCAAGCCCCCCCTCACTGCGTGGGCCAGGAAGGACCTTACTGCGGCGGTGCGCTCTTCCACGGGTCGGGCCCCGGGTCGCCGCCCGCTGCCGCGATGCGCAGACGCTCGACGAAGTGGGGCCAGCCGATGGCATGCTTGGCGGCTTCCGTCGGCACCAGACCGCTGTGCTCGAGCACCACGTGGGTTTGGGCGCCGCGCGCCTCGAACGTTACCCGCAAGCGGGTCGCTCCAGGGGGCATCGCCTGGTTACCCGCTTCGCCCCAGGCGACCTCTAGAAAGTGCGGACGCTCCACTCTTACGAAGTGGCCACGGATGAGGACGCCGTTGATGTCCACCGAGAACACCCCGCCCTCGACGGCCTCCAGACGCGCGTAGTCGCCCATCCAGCGCACCAGCAGCTCGGGTTGCACGAAGTGGTCGAACACCTGCTCCGGCGCCGCCGCGATGTCGATGCTGGTGCGGAAGGTCTCGCTCATCGCTTCTTCTCGATTTCTTCCTTGAGCGCGTCGAGCCGTGGCGCCCAAAAGCTCTCCACGAATGCTGCGACGGGCGCGAAGCCGGCGGGCTTGAGGGCGTAAAGGTGCCTGGTTCCCTCTTTCCGGGCCTCGACGAGGCCGGCCTTGCCAAGCACGGCGAGGTGTTGGGACGCGGCCTGCTGCGTGACGTCGACCTCGTTCGCGATTTCGCCCACGGCGCGCGGCCCTGCCCGCAACAACCGCAGGATCTCCACGCGCCGCGGTTCGGCCAGGGCCTTGAGCGCTAGGGCTGCTTTTCGTTCGGGGTGTTTCACAAGTGAATGCTTGTATATCACGAAGCCGCGTGATACACCACAAGTGTCCGCTTGTGGAGGTAACTATGACGACGATCCATCACGAATTGAAGGCCAACTGCCCACCCGAGAAGGTCTGGGCGCTCTTGTCTGACCTGGAGGCGGTCCAGCGTTACAACCCGACGGTGCGTCGCGCGCTGCTGCAGGGCTCGTTGCGAAGCGGCGTGGGGGCCGAGCATGCTTGCGAGCTCAAGCCCAAGGGTCGGGTCGTGGAGCGCGTGACGCACTGGGAGGAGGGCTCTGCGCTCGGTCTGGAGGTGGCCGAAAGCGACTGGCCCATCCACTTCATGCGTTGGATCACGCGGGTCGAGCCCGATGGTGCGAGCACGCGAATCACCCAGTCGCTGGAGTACAAGGTCAAGTTCGGGCCGCTGGGCTGGGTGCTCGACAACCTGGTCATGAAGCGCAAGCTCACGAGCACGCTCGACGAGGTGCTCGGAACGCTGGTGAAGCACGCGGAGGGGCGAGCGTGATTCGCGACTTCTCGCAGGTCCTCGGCGCGCTGGGCGCGGCGCCCGGCGTCTCGCGTGGCAAGATGTTTGGCGCCGAAGGTCTCAAGGTGGGAAAGTCGGTGTTCGCGATGGAGGTCAAAGGCAAGCTGGTGGTCAAGCTGCGCGCCGAGCGCGCGGCGGAGCTGTGCACGGCGGGTCTGGCCGAAGCCTTCGATCCAGGTCACGGGCGACCGATGAAGCAATGGGTCGCAGTGAGCCCCACCGCCCCCATCGACTGGTTGACGCTCTCGCGCGAGGCGCTCGCATTCGTCGGCGGGTAAACCGCATGCGCCATCCCTTTGGCGTCAGCTGCTCCAGGTGCCGCCGCTGGCCTCGCAACCTTGCTGCAACGAGGCGGCGTCAGGACCGCCTGTATAGGAATAGTAGTAGACATCGGTCACGATGCCACCTTGCTCGGGGAGCGTGCAGACGCCCAACAGGTTGTCCGAAGGACAGGCGTCTACCAAGGTGCCGTTCGAAGAGCTGGTGCAGCCCGACTCCAGGGATTCCTGGTAGGCGGCCGGGGCATGGAACTCGGTGCAGATATGGTTGGTCGCCGTGGAGTCGCAGGCCACGGTGATGTTGCCGCCGGAGCCGGTGCTGGCGGTGGCGGTCGTGACGCCGCTGCTGGCGACGCTGCTGCCCGTGCTACCCGGGCCGCTCGCGCAGGGCTCGCCACCTCCGGCACCTCCTTGGCCTCCGTTGCCCCCACCTCCGTCGCAGCCGGAGGCCGTGCTGGCACTGCTGTGGCCCCCGCCTCCCTCGCTGTTTTGACTGGAACATGACGACAACGCAGCTGCTATTGCAACGACGACAAGGGCCGCCCATGGAGTCTTCATCGGCCCAGCGTACGCGGCGTCGTCGAGCCTTGTCACGAGAGAAAAGCTGACCCCATCTCGGCTTCCCCTTGGGCCCATGGTACCGTCCGAGACGTCGTCGACGCCTGTCAACCAGAGGTGGACACGTCAACCTCTACAACCACGATATCCCAGGCTGCACGGTCCCTTGTGGCGGTGGATTTTCGGTGAGCAAGTGACCGCAGACTGCCATGTTGAGACGGAGCGCAAAAAGATGCTAGGGTCTGGGGGTTAGAGCGTGCGATACTCCGACGTCGTGAAGGACTCCGAGTGGCCCAACGAAGAGGCGCCCACGCTGACGCACCAGTCCGGCGACGTCGTGATCCTCCCTGCCCTGTTCGTGGAGGCGGCCACGCTCGACGGCGCAACCACCCGCATCGACCTCGGCATGGAGCCCGTGGTCGTCGGCAAGAGCGCCGACTGCGATCTGGTCATCGACGACCCCTTGCTGTCCCGCCATCACTGCGTCCTCACCGTCACGCCGCGCGGTGTGGTGGTCCGCGATCTGGCTAGCAAAAACGGCACGACCGTCGACGGCGTTCGGCTCGTCGAGGCCAGCGTGCCCGTGGGGCGCTCTCTCCAGGTGGGCAACACCCGCCTTACCGTGCGAGACGCTGGCTCGGTTCGCACCGTCACCGTATCTCCCCGCACCACCTTCGGCGAGGCCGTGGGCGCCAGCCTGCCCATGCGCGCGCTCTTCGCCCGCCTGGAGCGGGCCGCCGCCTCGTCCGAGACAGTGCTCCTGCTGGGCGAGTCGGGCACGGGCAAAGAGGTCCTCGCGCGCGCCATCCACGAAACCAGCGCCCGCCGCGACGGGCCCTATGTGGTGGTGGACTGTGCGGGGATCAGCAGCACGTTG
>CAYLJT010000217.1:0-10934 GCA_964383995.1 uncultured Polyangiaceae bacterium | reverse complement strand
CCGGGTTTCGAGCGAGCTGCTCCTGCTCCCCTTGCCGGGTGAGACGCGCGACCGGATAAAGCCCATCCTGGACACGCTCTTCGGCCGCGGTGTACAGGCGGTGGTCGCCGCGGCGATCCTCGGCTTGTCCGCGATGACCCTGGATACACCGCGGACCTTGGGCGCCATTCTGTGCGGGCTCGCGCTCGTTTGGCTGTCGACCGCGGTCATGTTGAGGCGTCCGTACGTCGACATTTTCCGGCGCGCTCTGGCCTTGGGTCAGGTGAACGTGGACGAGTCCGATGAGCTCGATCTTGCCTCCGTGGAGACCATCATGGCCTCCCTGTCGAGCCGTCAGGAAGAGCGCGTGCTCGCCGGGATCGATGTCCTCGCGGAGCACCACGCCCGGCTCGTTCCGGCGTTGATTCTCTACCATGACTCACCGCGCATCCTGGAGCGGGCGTTGACCGTCGTCGCGACCCCCGACCGAACCGATTGGCTCGATCTCGGGCAGCGCCTGCTGAAGCACGCGGATGTCGGGGTAAGGTCCCATGCGGTGCGCGCCTTGGCTGCGGCCAACCACGGCGACATCGCCCTGCGCGCGCTGAACGATCAAGACCCGAACGTGCGAACCTACGCGCTCTTCTTCACGGCCTCGCGCGCGGCCGGCGAGCCCCACGAAGAGCAGCGCGTACGAGCGTTGCTCGAAGACGCGAGCGACGACGGCGTCAAGGGGAGGCGCGCGTTGCTTGAAGCGATCGCGGAGCACGGTGACGCGCGCTGGGGGACCGTGGTGCGGAAGATCGTGGCCGTCGACGGCAAGCGGCGGGGCGTCGCGGGTAGCGCCGCGGGGGCCATTCAGCGGGTGGGAGACGACTCGCTGGCGACCTACCTGATAGCGCACCTGGGCGGTGCTCGGGAGGCGCGGGCGGCGATACGTGACGCCGTCGTGTCCCTCGGAGACGCGGGGTTCGCCGCGGCGGAGCAGGCCCTCTTCGACGAGCAGGTGTCCGAACGGGCTCGCGCGCAGATCCCCAAGGTCCTTGCGGCATTTGGCAGCCAGCGCGCCGTAGACGTGTTGTCCAGGCGCTTCTTGTCCGAGACAAACGGCGCGGTGCGCTTCAAGATCCTGCGCGCCCTCGGCAAGCTCGCGGCGCGGCGGCAAGGAAGATCCAGCGACCGGCTTCAGTTCGACAAAAGCCTTTTCTTCGAAGGGATCCGCGCAAACCTCGTGGAGCACGTGCGGGTCATCGCGCTCTCCGTCGGTCTGCGTCGCGGAGACGTCGGCGTGGCGAGCGACACAGCCATCGGGGAGAGCCTGCTCTCGCTCCTGGCTGACAAGGCCCACCAGTCCCTGGAAAGGGCCTTCCGCTGTCTCCAGATAGCCCACCGCAACGAGGACATCCAAGGCGTGCACGGCGCGATCATCCGCGGCGACAAGCGCGCGCGCAGCAACGCCCTGGAGTTCCTGGACGCCTTGCCGGACCTACCCCAGGACGTGCGGGGGCTCTTGCGCATCGTCGTCGACGATCTGGACGAAGCCGAGGTGGCGCGGCGAGGTGTCCCCCTGGCCGCCGTCGTCGACAAGAGCGTGACGCTCCCGGCCGATCACGAGCAGGCGGTGGGGGTGCTGCTTGCTGAAAAGGACGAGCTGGTGGCCGCGCTCGCCGCCTACCATGCCTTCGACTTTGGCATGATTCGGCTTGGTCTGAAGGCCCTCGATGCGCTGAAGGAGCGGCCGGCCTTGGGCGCCTTGGGGGCCGTTCCCGTCCAAACCCGGAGGGATTCCAGCCATGGCTCATGAGGAGCGCGCGGAGCGTGTTCGCCGGGAGCTGTTCCTGCGCGTCCTGACCCCCACGCGGCCACCCCCGGCGGTGGCCCGCGCCATCGCCGCTGCCATGCGCGAGGTGCACTACGCGGAGGGCGAGGTCATCTACCGGCAGGGAGACACACCGAACGTCGTCTACTTCGTAGCGGAGGGGATCGTGTCGTGCGAGACCGACGGCGAGCCGGCCCGCGAGTTCGATCCGGGCTCCGTGGTAGGCATCCTCGACCTCAACCTGCAGCGGCTGCGCGCGCGCACGGCGTACGCCAAGACCGACGTCGTCACCCTGCAGCTCGTCGCGGAGGACTGGCTCGATATCCTGGAGGACAACCTCGCGTTTGTGGCGGAATCGCGGCGGATCGTCAGCGGAACGCTGCACGACATGATGCTCGAGCTGACCCCCGATGGCGGATTTCCTCCCGTGGAGCTGCCCGACGAGGAAGAGGTCCGACCTGTGCTGGAGGGCACGATGGTGGAGCGCCTCGTGGTGTTGCGCGAATGTTGCCACTTCGAGCGCGCGACCGTTCAGGCCCTCGTCGAGCTTGCGCGGCGCGGCGATCTCGTGCGGGGGTCGCGCGGAGACACGCTTTTTGCGCCGGGCGCGGCGGGACGCAAGGTGCCCCTCGTTTTGGCTGGTATCGTCGATATCGAGCGGCGGCTCGCACCGACCGTTCAGGCAAGCTTTGGCCGCGGGGATCTGGTCTTGGGCTCGGCGTCGTTCTCGGACTCTCTGAATGAGTACGTGATCACGGCGCGCAGCGACGCGCTGGTGCTCGTGCTGACCTGGGGGGACATCGACGACGTGATCGAGGATCACTTTGACCTGGTGCGGGCGCTGTTTTACGGCTCGTCGCTGGAACGTGAACGCTGCATGGCCGCGCGCGAGGCGCGGCTTCCCCGAAAGGTCCCCGATGAACCGCGCAAGAGCCCCGCGCTGTAAGGTCGTGCCCGCTCCGCCCGTTCTCCCTACCATGCGAGCGTTTCTGACTTACCTTTGTCTCCTGATCGGGCTCATGTCGGTCGGCTGCGGCAGCGGCACCTACGTCACACGCGGTGCCGTCTTGTCGGGCTCCGGGCCCGAGCGTGAGATCGACGACGACGACATCCGCAAGGCCTTCGAGGCAAGGCCCCAGCTCGGTCCCAGCTTCCGTGTGGCGTATTTCAGCCTTGATCCGGACAAGGGAGCGGAGGTGGAGGCCCTCGCGAAGACCATCCCCGGCGTCACCGACGTCTACGCCATTCCAACCATCCTGGTCACGGGAGAGCCCCGCCTCGGCGCAGTCAATCCCTACGGTCCGAGCCCTTCCCCCGAGGTGGTCAGTCTGAAGAAGCTCCGACTCCTTGCCGCGCGCGCCCACGCCGACGTGCTGCTCCTGGTCGACTCCGGTCATCGGGTCCTGGTGGAGCCAAACGGCTGGGTCGCGACATCTCCGTTGCTCCTTCCTGTACTGTTCGTGCCCTTCCTGGAGACGACTACCGAGAGCTACTTGGACGCCTACTGGTTGGATGTACGCAATGGCTACCTGTACGGTCAGACGGTCAGCGTGCGCAAGGAAGCCTCCGACTCCCACACCATCTATTCGGATCCCAGCGAGGAGGTCCTGAAAGCCCAGTGGGTCGAGCTCATGAACGAGACGCGGACGCGCCTTGCCGAGGTGGTCGCCGCGGGACAACGGCCCCCCAGCGAGGTCGCGAGCGGTGCGCTCCCCGGGCCGCTTCCCACTCCCCCCGCGCCTCCCGCTACACCGACGCCGTCCCCTGTTTCGGGCACGACGTCTGCGCCGGGTGGCGGGACGGCCCTGCCGGCAGCGCCCCCTCCACCTTGATGAGCGGCGTGGGTCGGTCGGCTACGGTCAGAGCGGGGTGACCTTGCAGTCGACCAACATCGCGTCGTCTTCTACCGTGCCTTCGGCCACCACGTGCGCGCTCTTTTCGACGCCTGAGGGCGGGGCGGCCATCTTGCAAAACACGAAGGGTAAGGTGTCGCCGACCTTATCGATGAGGGGCCAGGCGTCGCCGCTCGTGGAGCCCACGAAACCGTGGATCTTCGCCTTCGCGCCCTTCTGCGGGTGACCGTCGCGGAAGGCCGCGATCGTGCTGGCGTCGGCGGGAGGCGTCGCCGCTTTGGCCGCGGGGGGCGCGCCGGTCTTGCCACCGGCTTCGGCGTTGTCGCCCTTTTCGCAGGCGGTTAGCGGCAGCACCAACAACACGAGGAACATCGATCGCAAGATGGACATGACCGCCATGGAAGACGCGGGGGCGGCGCCGCGTCAAGGCCCCGCGGATCGTGCGCGAGGGAAGGTCAGGATCCAGGCCGAGCGTCGAGCAAACGCCGCAACCTGTCTGCGACATCGACACGACCTTCCCGAGCGAGCGCCCTGCGCAAGAGGGCGGTGACGGTGGTCGAACGGTCCTTGCGCAGGTAGCGCTCGGCGAGCTCGCGCGAGCGCACGCTGGGGGAGCCCAGGGCATCGAGCAGCTTTGGAAATCCGCCCTCGGCGTCCCAACCCAGGTGGATGGCCGACGCGGCCAGGGCGACATCCCGATCCGCCTCGCGGGAGCGGCGTTCGATCTCGGGCAAGAGCCTGGCGCGGACCGCCGGTTCGTGGATCCGATGGTAGAGTCTTACCAACGCGGGCAGCCAGTCGGCGGGGACGTTGTCCAGATCGCGCAGCAAGGTGGCGTCGGCGGCCGGGTCTCCTAGCCGCGCGAGGGACACAGCCACGTGCAGCCGCAGCCAGGTGTCGGTGTCGGCCAGGTGCCCCTCGATCCGCGACTTGGCGCTCGCCTCACCGAGGTCTCCCAAGAGGTCGATGGCGTCCTTGGCAAGGCTCGGGTTGCCTTGCGCTAGCGCCGCGTCCGTCGCGCTCAGGGCCAAGGGCACCGTCCCCGTCGGGCGAAGCTCGGCCACGAGGTCCACCGCATCCGTGCGCCCTCGCGCCCATGACAAGAGCACCCGACCGCTCACCGCCGGGTCCCGGTCGAGCCGCGCGTAGGGAGCAATATCGCTCGTGTCGCAGCCATAATTTTCGAAGCAGCCAAGCAAGAAATCCCGGGCGCGCTTGTCCCCCGCCTGGCCCAGGGTCAGGGCCGCGCGACGCCGTACCTCGTAGCTCTTCGACAGGAACAGCTTGTCGTGCACGAGGCTCATGTCCTTGCCGCCTCCCTGCGCCACGATGGCGTACACGGCCTCTTGGCGCAGGGTAAGGTTGCCCGAGTCCACGAAGGGTTGGAGCAGCTTCGTGGCCTCCGCGGTGCCGATTTTTCCGAGGGCGACGACGGCGCTTGTCTTCACGTAGTCGCTTTGATCGTTCAGGGCCTTGGCGAGCAGCGGAACGCCCTCCGGCCGCTTCACGTCTCCCAAAACGAACGCGGCGTTGAGCCGGATAATGGCCTGCTTGTGCTCCACGACCGCGCGGATCGACTCGTAGAACGCCTTGCGGTCGAGCCGCTCCAAGGCGAACGCGATGTTGTTGAGCATGCGCGCGTCGCGCACCGTCGTCAGCCGCGTCAGCAGCACCTTGGTCGCCGTGCGATCGCCGATCACCCCGAGGGCGTACACGGCCTTGTTGCGCACGTCGGCGTTGGCGTGGTCGAGCAGCGGCACCAGGGCTCCGACTAGGCGCGGCGCGCGCAGCTCCGCGGCGGCCTCCGTTGCGGCCTCCACGAGGCGGGCATCGTCCGACGCGAGGGCCGTCGCCACGTCTCCCACCAGGGTCTCGCGGGCCATCAAATGGCGGCTCGCCCAGAGCGCGCGGAAGGCGTCGTTGCGAAAATTCGCCTGGTCCTTCTTCGGCTTCAGCTCGCCGCGCAGCGCCGCCACCGCCTTCGGATGGCCGAGGGCACCCAGGGCGAAGATCGCGCGGCTGCGGTTGTAGGGCTCCTCGTCTTTGCGAGCGAGCGCAGCGAGCAGCGGTTCGAGGGAGCTCGGGTCCGGGATCAACGCAAGGGCGTCGAGGGCGGCGCCGCGCACGTCGGCCTCCCAATCATCGAGGGCGGTTTGCAAGGCCGGCAACGCGCCCCGATCGCCGATGCGCCCGAGCACCGTCGCGCAGGTCCAGCGGATGGACGCGTCGATGTTGTCGGAGAGGCACTTGGCGAGGGCTTTGGTGCTTCGTTTGCCGAGGTTGAGGATGTCTGGGCTGGCCGGCATCTCGCGCGTCGTCACGTTGATCAGGACGTTTTGATCGCGCGTCATCGCTTCGAGCACGCGCTTTCGCGCGGCCCAGGGGGACTCGTCGGCGCCGCTCTCTTCGCTGTCCGAGACAGCGTAGTCGCCGTCGTCGTCGGCGGCGGCGTCGAGGGCGACGGTCACGGCGGGGACAAGGCTCAAACCGAACAGGAGCGGGGCGAGCCAGCTCCGCCGTAGGAGGCGAGGAGTCGAAGGGTTGTTCATGGCGTTGAAGGGGATGCGGGGACCGCGCGGGCCGTCGGCGAGATCTTTCGAATGGCAGCCATCACCGCGGCTTCGTTCGCGCGGCGGGGCAAATAGCGGACGGTGAGCGTGCGAATACCGCACTCACCGAGGGGCGGCTCCCAGGTCACGAGGTCGACGGCGAGGTCCTTGTAGAGAGCCAGATCGAAGTCTTCTTCGCAGGCCGTCTCGGACGGCAAGTCCACCACCACGTGGAGCTCCGCGCGGGGCTCGTCGGCGGCCACGGGCATGTCGTGGGAAGGTGCTTGCGGCTCGGGCGGCGCCGCACCACAGGCAGTTATCGCTAACGCGGCCGTCGCCGCGAGGATGCGCGCACCCACAGGCATGGTCCCGGGTATAGTCGAGAACGCGCGCCAAAAGAAGGCGATCGCGAAACATGATCCGACCCAAGCTTTACGCCCTCGCGCTCACGCCTTCGATCCTCACCTTTGCCTCCGTGGCCGCTGCGATGCCGTTCGCCGCCGGCGGCAAGCACACCTGCGTGCTCGACACCACGGACACGATCCGCTGCTTCGGTGACAACGCCTCGGGGCAGCTCGGCGATGGCAGTCGCGGTGCCGCGCGTGCCAAGCCCGAGCCAGTCACGCGGGCCGAGGGCATGTTGGGGATTATCGAGGTGGTGGCGGGGGGCGCGCACACCTGCGCCCGCACGCTGGTAGGAGCGGTATTTTGCTGGGGCGACAACGGCTCCGGGCAGCTCGGCAGCGGCACCCTCGGTGTGTCGGCGCGGCCCGTCCAGGTCGTGGGGCTGCCGCCGGTCGTGCAGATCGCCGCGGGCGGTAACCACACTTGCGCGGTGGGCAACGACGGCGCCGTTTATTGTTGGGGGTCAAACGATTTCGGAGAATCGCTGGGAAATACCGGAACGACAACGCCGTCGCCCGCGCGCATGTACCGTGCCGAAGGCTCCCACGCGGGGGCCCTCTCCATCGCCACGGGCATCCAACACACGTGCATCGCCGACGAGCACGCCCTGAGCGGCGGGCAGGCGTTCTGTTGGGGGCGGCTGTCGGAGTGGCAAACCGGCTACCGATCGCCCGCGGACGCGGGGCCCTTTTGGTCGACGCCGATTCGCATCCCGCAGACATCGGCGGGGCAGATGCACTCGTGCGCCCTCGACGTGCGCGGCGAAATTCGTTGCACGGGCGAATACGGCGACGTCCGGCGCAACGTTGTCGCGAGCGGCGCCCCGAGCGGCTTTTGGTCGCTGAACGCCCTGCAAATCACCTCCGGCCGCAACTTCACCTGCGCGCTCCGCTTCGACGGCACCGTCGCCTGCTGGGGCGACGACGCCCTCGGGCAGCTCGGCAACGGGCCGGGTCGGTGGGCCTGGCGCACCGGTCAGCAGGTGGCCGTCACGGTGCAAGGTGTCTCGGACGCCATCGCCGTCAGCGCCGGCGAAGAGCACGCCTGCGCGATGACCGAGCGCGGCCAGCTCCAGTGTTGGGGCCGCGGCACCGAAGGTCAGCTCGGCGACGGCAAGCTGCGAAACACCGAGGCTCCGGTGCGCGCGTTGGTCGAAGAGACGACGCGCCTGTGCATGGATGCGAGCTGTCCTCTGCGCTGCCCCGATGGCCTCACGCAGTCCTATGGAGCGTGCAGAAAAGCCTCGAAATAGCGGCTATTTCTTTTCGAGCTCGTCGTAGAAATCTTCGTTGTCTTTCTTCTTCTTCGGCGCCGGTTGGTACACCGGCTTGGGCGCGGCGCTGGCGCTGGCGGTCGCCGTGGGGGCCGGCTCGTCCGGGGTCGAGCCCAGCAGAACGCCGATCGAGATCGGATCGTTCGAGCCTTCCCGCGTGGTCATCTTGTAGACCACGCCGAGCGCGATGATCACCGCCACCGCGAGCACGCTGAGCACGATCACCAGCGTGCGACCGTGGCCGTCGCTGACCTTGGGCGGCGGGGCCGCTTTGCCCGTGCTCGGCGCGACGGGCGCGGCGACGGGCGCAAAATTCGAGGGCAGCTCGACGGGCGCGATGCGCGCGGGCTGGGCCCAACGGCTCGCCATCAGGTCTTCTTCTTCGGCCGCAGCGGGCGCCGCCTGCGGTGCCGCCGGCGGTGCGGCGAAGGCCAACCCCGCTTCGCTCGTTGGCGGCGGTGGAGCCGCAAATGCGAGGCCCGGCGGGCTCGCGGCGGGGGCCTGCGCGAAGGGCAACGCAGAGCCCACGGCGGCGGGCGGCGGCGTTACCTCGCTCGGCGCGGCCGCGACGTGCACCGGCGGAGGGGCCGGCGGCACGGCGTACGCGGGCGGTGGTGGCGCGGGCGGTGCGAGTAGCGGCGGCGGTGCGACGAACGGCAGGGCCGCGGCGCCCGTGGGCTCGGGCGCGGGCAAGGTGCCGCGCCCCTCTTCGAACATCGGCGCCGTATCGGGCGGCGGGATGCGCGCCAGGCCGGGGGGCTGCGTCACCACCGCGGGCTGCGGCGCAGGCGCCGATGGCGGTTGCGCGAAGGGAGACGGCGCGATCTGCGACGTCCCGCCGCCGACTGCTGGCGGTATGAACGCTGGCGCGGGAGCGCGGGCCATCACCTGCGGAGCGAACCCAGCGCTGCGTGTTGCCGAAGGGGCTGGCGGCCCCGGCGCGGGACCGTTCTGGGGTGATTGCTCGCTCATTCGTGTAGCGCTCGGCATCATAGGCCGGTCGCTCGCGCACGGACAAACACAACCGCTCACCGGGGCCGGGGCATTGTCCTTTACATATGAATCATCTACGCTTCACGTATGCCTCTTTCCGGTAGAGTCGCCCTCGTAACGGGCGGAGGGCGCGGCATCGGCCGGGCCATCGCCGAGCGCCTTGCCAACGATGGCGTGCGCGTCATCGTGACCGGCCGCACGGAAGCCGAGCTCGACGAAGTGGCCGGGGCCATCGGCGGCGTGGCCATCCCCATGGACCTCAGCGACCGCGGGTCCACCGACGCCGCGCTCACGCGGATTCGCGAAGAAGTGGGGCCCGTCGATCTCTTGATCAACAACGCTGGCGCCGCGGAAAGTGCGTCCTTCGAGCGCACCACGGACGAGCTCTGGGACGTGATGATGGCGGTCAACGTGACCGGTGCGTTCCGCATCACGCGGGCCCTGTTGCCGATGATGATCATGCGGCACTTCGGCCGCGTCGTGAACATCGCGTCCAACGCGGGGCTGACTGGCTACGCCTACACATCGGCCTATTGCGCGGCCAAACACGCCCTGGTCGGGCTCACTCGCGCGCTCGCCGTCGAGGTTGCGCGCAGCGGGGTGACGGTCAACGCGGTGTGCCCGGGGTGGACCGCCACGCGCATGGTGGACGAGGCCGTCGCACGCATCGCCAAAAAGACCGGCCGTGGCGAAGAGCAGGCCACCGAGACCCTGGCCGCGATGTCTCCCCAGCGGCGCCTGATCGAGCCCCAAGAAATCGCGCACATCGTGTGGACCTTGTGCCAGCCGGATGCGCGCGGTGTGCATGGGCAATCGATCGTGGTCGACGGTGGGCAGGTGCTCTCGTGAAGTCGGTCACCTGGGTCGAGCCGAGCGAATGGCCCAAGCCGAAGGGCTACCAAAATGGCGCGTTGGTGCAGGGAAAGACGCTCTACATCGCGGGCCAGGTGGGTTGGAACAGCCGGGGCGAGTTCGAGAGCGACGAGCTCTTGCCGCAGTTCGCCCAGGCCCTCGACAACGTGCTGACCGTGGTGAGGGCCGCGGGCGGCGAGCCCAGCGACGTCGTCAAAATGACGGTCTACGTTACCGATTTGCCCGCCTATCGCAGCTCGCTTCGCGAAATGGGCGCCCTCTGGCGACCCCGCTTCGGCAAGCACTTTCCGGTGATGGCCCTGGTCGGCGTGACGGGCCTCGTCGAGCTCCGCGCGAAGGTCGAAATCGAGGCCGTCGCCATCTTGGAGCAGCCATGAGGCGCGGCGCTCCCGTGCGCAGAGCGGTGACCAGCGCGCCCCTCGCCGCGGAGAGCACGGAGCCCTCCGGGGGTAGCCTGGGTGCCGAAGGGCCGCTCATGGCGTGGGTGCGCATCCTCGCGGTGCACAAGCGCGGGCTCAACGTGCTGCGCGCGCATTTGGAGCGCGACATGACCCTGCCGCGCTTCGACCTGTTGGCGAACCTGTGCCGCAGCGACGGGCAGACCCTCGCCTCGCTCTCGCGCCACATGCTGGTGACCGCGGGGAACCTCACGGGCCTCGTCGATCGCGCGGCCCGCGACGGTCTCGTCGAGCGGCGCGCCGATCCCGCCGATCGACGCGCGTGGCGGGTGCACGTGACCGCCAAGGGGCAGCGCGTCTTCCGCGACGCCGAGCGACGCCACGCGGCCCGCCTCAAGCGCGCGTTTTCGGCGCTTACTCCCGAAGAAATCCAAACCCTGGTGGGGCTCCTCGACAAGCTCCGCACCGAGCTGCGCGACACCGAGCCGCCGGTGTCCGCGCGGACCTCGTTGCCTCGTCGCTCTCCGCCCCGCCGTCCTCGAAAAAAATCCGACTCGTAAGCTGCGAGGGACCATGACACTCGATCCGAAATCATTTGAGCTCAAAATTCATCGTGGGGTCGCGCGCATCACCCTGCGCCGCCCCGAGCGGCTCAACGCGCTCACCTTCGAGATCTACGGCGAGCTGGCGACGACCTTTCGCAGCCTCGACAAAGTGCGCGAAGCGAGGGCCGTGCTGCTCACGGGCGAGGGGCGCGGCTTCTGCTCGGGCGGCGACGTCGAGGGCATCATC
>CAYLJT010000216.1:0-10944 GCA_964383995.1 uncultured Polyangiaceae bacterium | reverse complement strand
CCAGCGTGTCTCCGGAGTCGAGGGTGCTTGGGGCGCGAGCCAATGAGAGCAGATCGATGCCAGTGGATGCGGGGTCGGCCGCACGAAAAGGCAAGGCGGCGGCTCCGCGCGTGGAAGCACCAATCAGAGTGACGTCGTCTTCTTGGTAGCCGGCGGGCGCGGTGATCGGCCCGGCCGCCGAATCGGGCGGCCCGGGCTCGCCGGCGGGGTTCGCAAAAGGAAGAATGGGCCGTTGTGCCACGCGCTGCGGAGGCAGGGTTCGATCGTCGGCGTCCGAGGCCTCGCCACGGTTGACCTCGATGCGGCGAGGAGAGGGCGTGATGGGCGGACCCGGCTGAAAAGGAAGGGAGGGCGGCGCCGGCGAGCGGGTCGGCGGCGCCGTCTCTTCGTCGCCCTGGCCGCTGCGCGGCCCGAGAGGAAGCTGAGATCGCGCGATTCCTGGCGAAAACGAGGGCGGTTCGCTGCTCCACAAGAACCCAGATTCGGGCGCGGGGGTCGCGAGGGCCTGGTAAGCCTGGGTCTGCGGGTTTGCTGCCACGGTCGGCACGGGCCCGGACATGTCTGAGACATTTTGAGCCCCGCTGGGTGCAGCGGAGACGGTGACCTGCTGCAAGGCCGCCTGGCGCGCGAGAAAGGCACGGGAGTAGCGGTTGGTCAGCTCGAAGCGACCGCGATCGAGCTCGGCGCCCATCCGTTCGAGCCACTCGCGTTGGGCTGCGGTCCAAGCCTCTACCGTCGTGCCCACGGCAGCGAGCACGTCGTCGCGGCGGGCGCCCGCGTCCATTTCGGCACGAATTTCTGCGCAACGCTCCAGGGTTACGGGGCTGCTCATGGCTTCCATGGTAGCGCTCAGCGGGGCCCGAGGGCACGTTGCAATTGCCCTTCGGTTGCAGGATCCTCCGCCATGCGGCGGCTCCAATGGGAGCTCGCCGCCACGTATTCGCTCATCGTGACCCCGACCCTTGCCAAGGCGGCGCGGATGTCGCCCGTAGCAGAGAAGAGCCGCGTGACTTCCGCGAATCGTTCCAGGGAGATGGGCGCTGCCAACGCGCGGCGCGCGGCTTCGTAAGCCGCCGCGTGCGCTGCCACGAGCGGGTGAAGACCATCCCCTTCTTGCGCGAGCGCCTCGGAGAGCTGCGCCTGAAAGACCCCGTCGATGGCTTCCCATTGGTCTTCGTCGAGACCATGTTTGGCCAGCACCTGCGCCCGCGCCTCACCCGCCGCCGCCAGCTCCGCCATCAGCCCCGCATGGGCTTCCAGTGACAGCCGCGTCGATTCGTCCGCCGTGGCCCTCGTATCCATACCGTCATGGTACTACAAGCCTGGACAATTCCAAACGGATAATGCGCCCCGAAACGAAGCCCTCGCGTCGAGAACAAAAACCGGATAGGTGTTGACCATGGTCCCTGAAGCTGCGGCGTTCGACCCCGAGGCCCCCTGGATAGCGCACCTCGAACGGGCCCACCGGATGGCACACCAGGTGGCCCAGTCCATCGCAGAGGAGACCCTGCCGAGCCACCATCTCGCGCCCGCAGCAAGGCATCTGGAAAGCGGCCTGCGTGCGATGTACGACGCGTTCGATGGTCGGACCGATCGCCCGACGGCCATCGGCATCGCGCACGCGAAGCTCTGGGATGCGGCCATTCTGGTGGCGCGGGGCGGGTTGCCCCTGTCGCTGGCGACCCTACGCGCCGCGTGCTCCGAGCTAATCGCGGCCGAGGAGCGTTATCCGCGCGTTACCTTGACAAGCTCCAATTCGGGCACGCTGCGCGCGAGCAGCGATGTCTTACCTCTGCACGCCGTAGCGCGTCCTTCCCTAGGCCCATCCTTACGCGCCCCTGCCATTCCGGTAGAGGCGCCGGTAGAACCAGCGCCCGAACTCCCCGAGCCGACCACGTTCGAAGAGCTGGCAGCGGTGGCCAAGGCCGCTCGCCTGCGCGGCGCCCAGCGCGCCAAGGCGCTGACCCAGCGAAGGGCCGCGCCCAAGCTTGAAAGGAAGCGGGAGGTGCCTGAGGTGCCACCGGGCTTCGCGTTCGCTCCACCGCCGCGCACGGACGACGACGCGCTCGTGCGTCGTTGGGCGCGCGAGTGTTTCGATGAGATTGGCATGTTGGCAATCCAGCGCGCTCCCCTACCCGGTGATTCCTGGCGTGACTGTCAAGGTTTGGAGCGTCGGTTGGTGGCGGTCATCGATGCGGTGGCCGCCCTGGGACCGGCCGCCATCGCCCACATCGAAGCCTACGCCATGGATGCGCCGGCAGCCGATTCGATGCGCATTTTCGCCGCCGCGCTGCTGGGAGGATGCCTCGAAGGCAGGGACGCCCTAGCCTGCGCGGAAAGGGTGTTGCACCGCTTTGGGCCGAGTGATCCGCTGGTGTCCGAGCCGTTTGTGGCGGCGATGAAGCTGGCGCCCAATCCATTTGTGCCGAACGCGATGCGAGCGCTGCTTGTCTCAGACGACCCGGCATGCCAGGTGATCGCGGTGGAGGTGCTGGCCTACCGTGGCGAGCTAACGCCGACGGAGCTCGAAGCCTTGTCCGAGACCGAGAACGCCAAGATTCTGGCGCTAGTGCTTCCGCTGCTCGGTGCGACGCGGCACCCAGACGCGGCGCGAGCCATCGAGCGAGGGCTGGCACACGCGGACCTTACTGTACAGGAAGCCGCGTTGGATGCGATGGCGCTCTCCGCTCGGAAAGACGTCGCGGCTGCCGCGAGGGCGGCGGCGGAAGGCGCGTTGGGCGACCAGGCCTTGATTCGTTTGGCGGTGGTAGCGCGGGACGAAGACGCGCGTTGGTTGATGGAGCGAATGAAGAAGAGGCCAAGCGTCAAGGTCATTGAAGCGATGGGCTGGCTGGGCCTGGTAGACGCTGTAGAGCCGCTGATCCGCGCGCTTGAATCGGGGGAAGAAGCCGAAAAGCGAGCAGCAGGCGCGGCCCTGGACCGACTGTTGGGAGCCAACCTGGTGGAAGGGATCGAGGTCTTGCCAGAGGCCTTGGAAGACGTGGAGGTGGTGGATCCAACAGCGGAAGTGGAAAGGAAAGAGCAGAAGCCGAGACCGCTAGCCGAGTTGGTGAGCGACCCGCGGGATGTGCCTTCGGCCGGGTCGAAGGAGACGTTGGAAGTGCCGTCGACCGATCCGGCGGCGTGGAGGGCGTATTGGGTGGAGAATCGGGAGCGACTTGCCAAGATGGGAAGGGTAAGAAGAGGGCAGCCGTATGCAGCTTCGATTGTGCTCTATGAGCTCGACCAGTTGGTTTTGTCGATGGAAGAGCGGCGTATGCTTCACCGGGAGCTGGCAGTGCGGACCGGGCGCGTGACGCGGTTTGACCCGCATGACCTTGTGGCCGTGCAGGACGGGTATTTGCGGGCGTGGGCGGGGTTGTTGGGGGGCGCGCGCTAAACTTTCAAGCTACTGAGTGGATGGGACACCATTTGCGCGGACATCCAACGGGACTTCGCAAGCCATCGACCTAGCCCCGTTTTCCGAGGTGAGCCACCGTGCGTCGCTATGTCCAGTTCGGCACGACGGTTACGCGAGAGCAGGGAATACAAGCGAAATGGAGGAGATACCCGGCGTCATTGGCGATGGCTGGTTGACCTTCGAACCCTTGGCTCGTTCCGAGCGAGCCATAGTAGCGCATCCACTCTTTACATTGACGGCACCTCGGCCAGGTGTAGTCGTTCAGACGGGGTGGCCTACCTGCCACAACGGTTGGTTCGCTCCGTTCAAAAATCTTGGCCCAAGCTCCGGCCGTTAGCTTACGAAGTTTCGCGGCTTGGGGCTTCGGGGGTGTCGTCTCCGTAAAAGCCTTGCCGAGTTTCTTGTCTCCTTCAAGCTCCGCCTCGATGAGCTCGATGCTGCGACCTACAAGATCCACTTGATAGCGATTGACTCCCATCCAGAACCCGCAGTCCGTGCAAGTAAGCAGGGGAGCGGCATCCCAGGTAAACCACTTGGCAAGCTCGGGAATTTGGCCTGGACGGAGAGTGAACCAAACCGGGGTATCGTGCCCACACCCGGCGCAACGCGGCGGCGTCCACTCCCGACTGGCAAATTCGACTAATGTGCTCTCGCCCGGCTCTACCAGGTACTTCGGCGTACCGGCCTCATGTCCTTTCGGTGGCGCCTCGCTCCTAACCAAGTCTGGAACCGGGATACCCCAAGTCTCAGGAACGCGTCTAAACTGGGCAAAGAAGACCTCCCATATAACACGACGTCCGAGCGCGGAAGCAATAACTTCGGCCCACTCGCGCGACGGTTTGATGGAGCTCAACAGGTAGGCGGCTAGGGCCTGGTGCTCAGTAGGGCGGTCGATGTCGTGCGCAATGTTCCTCAGCTTTGAAGCGCTCTCCGCGTCGCCCGCGCGCGCTTTGTGTGCCCACATGACGAGGTCCTCGAGGGGAGTGCGTCCCTGATCCGCACGAATGAGGCTGAGCTCGCCGTCGATCTCATTTCCCCGTCCGTCTTCGAGAAGGGCCATGAGATACTGGGTATTCTCGCCCTCGAAGGGCCCACACCGCTTCTTCGATCGAAGAAACGCGCAATATGCCGCAAGGCCGACCGCCCGGTCCCCACCTCCGTAGATTCCGCGCACGCCGAGCCAGCGGAGCTGCTGGTCGGTCAGCGTCCCGAGAGCAACGGACAGAGGGCGCGCAAGCGATCGAACAAGCGACAGCCAGCGCGTCCAGTAGTCGCCGTGGTACCCTGCGTGTTCGCCGAGACCGGCCAGCAGGCTTAGCCATTGCTCCGGGTCATTCGACCGCAGCGCGATCTCTGCCTTTCCCGGCGATTCGTTCTCGAACGACGACAGAAGCACCAAGTCCGCCAAGACGCTCTTCATGACCATGGGATCCTTGCTGGCTGAGTTGCACCGGCAGCGTTGATCTGGGCTCGAGAACTAGCGACCAGCGCGGCCGCCTGCGCCTTGTCGACGTTGCCAGCTTCCAAGGCCTCCAGCGCCACCTTGTCGTGGCCGGCAGGCGTGTTCGGGTAGTTCGGGTCGCCCGCTGCCATCTTCCCGTAGCACTCGCGCTGCTTGTTGGTCATTGCCTGATGGTTCACTTTGTTCTTGTCCATCCAATCCTGCGATACGCACAATGCGGAATACTTCGAGTAGTTCGGGTCGTCGCGATATGCGGCCTGTGCATGAATGTGATGCCCGCCGGTCCCCCCGCCCCCGGAGTACGAGGCGATACCGTTGTGGGGCGGCGCGACTCCCTTAACCAAGCCGGCCGGATCCGTCCAGCGCGTCGGATTGGGGCAATAGGCGAACGAGTTGTAACCGCCTCCGAGCCGCGACGGGTCCGAAGAGACGAATCTTGCGAGCGCCGGCTCGTAGTATCGAAACCGGTTGTACGTGAGCCCGGTCTCTTCGTCTTGATACTGTCCTTTCATTCGCACCGGCGTCGTTGCCCGCCCTCCGGGAAGCGGATCGAGGCGCCCCCAGGCTTTTCGGCTGTACTCCACTGCCACGTTTCCGTGCTCATCGACAAGGCGCTCCGGTGTTCCGGCTGGATCATTCACGTAGTGAAACCACTCGCGACCCACGTTGTCACAGCGCTTCTCCTTGTGAGCCCATGGTTCGAATCCGTCGTCCTCGAACCAGTAGGTCCTTTCCTCCACGATCGGGTCGCCGTTGGCCGTTGCTTCTTCGCGTAACTCGTGAACAAGCTTGTCGCCGTCCCACACGAACCGCACGCGACGGAGAAGCGCTCCGCGATTCGTGATCGAGCCGGTGGGCATGGCCCCGCCGCCCAGATTCGGCGGCCTCCGGTAGACTCGCTTCTCGATCCGTCGGGCAAAGCTATCATAACTGAATTCAACATGCAGGGCCGGTCCCGTGGCGCTCGCCATGAGCCCCGCGTCGTTCCACGTGTAGACCCACGACTCGTCGGGCCCCCCAGCCGGATCCCGAGTCCGTCTTGCGATGAGGTATCCGTCGGAATCCCAGATGTACTCGGTGTCCCCTTTCTGCAAGAGTCGGTCACCTTTGCCGTAGACCCGCTTCTCGGCGCCCGGACCCTCGTCGTGGATATTGCCAGTTTCGTCGTAGCGAAAGAACTCGGTGCTCCTGCCAACCGTCGCTTTTGCGGGCGCAGGCACCATCGCGAGGAGCTGGCCAACGGGGTCGTACCGGAACTCGGTCGCACCATGGTCTTTGTCAACCGACTCGACGAGTTCGCCATCCCAGGAGTAGCGAAAAGCCTTGTGGACCGTGATGGTCTCGCGCGGGGCCCCAATCCACGCGGGCTCCGCGGCGCTTGTCGCACCCACTCTCGCTGCGAAGACTTTCCGATCTCCAAGTCGCCCGAGCGCGTCGAACCGACTCTCGATCGCGCCGCCGTCCACGAAGTCCCGCCGCACGTCGCGACCGAGCAAGTCGGGCGTGTGCTGGACAACGTGTCCGTCGAGCTCACTCCGTATGCGCTGGCCGCTAGCATCGCGTACAACGTTTTCAACGTGCCCGACCGAAGTCGTCCTGCCGATCCTTCGACCATTGGCATCGTAGCGGACCACGACGGCGTGCTCCTCCCCGGCGAAGCGCTGCACCTCCTTGACGACCCGCCCTAGCGCATCCCGCTCGAAGGTCACCTCCGCCGTCGGGCTACGCGCCGCGATGACGTCGCCGGAAAGCGAGTATTCGAACGCGTCGACGGCACCGAACCAACCCTTGCGCCGCACAAGTTGACTCGCTTCGTCGTAAGCCAACTCGATAATGTAGCCCCGCTCGTCGATGATCCGGACGGGGCGCACGCAGAGGTCGTTTCGATAACGCAGACGCCGACCATCGAACGTATCTTCCCCGACAAGGCGCGCCGCGGAATCGTAGTAAAGTCGATGGATCTCCCCGCGCTCGTTGAAGATGTGGGTCAGCTCTCCTTCGAGATTGTAGCCGAGCCGCGCGACGTGACCGTTTGCATCGATCTTCCGAACCAGCTTATGGTAGCCGCCCCATTCCAGAACTGTGACGGCCTGCTGCGGGCTTGTAATCCGCGTGAGGTGGCCTTCTCCATCATATGTAAAGTGCGTCACGCCACCCACCGCGTCTCGCACAGAGATCAGATCGCCGCGCGCCGAGTACGTGTACGAGGTCGTCGCGCCTAACGGATCGGTCGTGGCGCGCCTCCGGCCAAGGGCATCGCAAACATGCTTCCAGATGCCACCGTCCGGTTGCACAATGGTGCTTCGGTTGCCGTGCGCGTCATACGTCATCCGCGTCGCGGCGCCGTTGGGCTCGATAATCTCGGTAAGCAGACCACGCTCGTCAAACGCAAACGTCGTCACCCCACCGAGCGCGTCGCGCAATACCCTCAGATTGCCACGCGAATCGCGCTCGATAGTGGTGACGGCACCCGCCGGGTCAGTGACCTTCACCGGCAACCCGTACGCATCGCGCTCCACCGTCGTCACCCGTCCCAGGGGGTCCGTTGTCTTGAGGAGCCGCCCGCGCGGGTCGCGCTCGAATCTGGTCGTCGCGCCCATAGCATCCGTCCGCGAAAGGATATGCCCATCGTCGCGATAAGTCGCTGTAACGACCGCTCCACCCCGAACGCTCTTATCTAGCGTGCCGCGCGCGTTGCCGAAGAATCGGCGCACCTGCGTCGAGTCGCTCACCTCGCTGTAGCGGTTGGGGAAGTATTCGAATTTACAATGGTATATGCCTTTCACAGGCGTCACGCCATCGGCGAGCAGAGTAGGGAGATCCCCTGTCAAACTCGAGTCCGCCCTTCCTGGATAGTTGCCCCACGACTCAATGCACCGTCCGTCCGAACCATAGACGAAGTAGAACGCGAGGCCTGTTCGATCGACGTCCGCGGTCATTCGATGCTCGTCGTCGTAAGTGTACCGCGACGTGAAACCATCGGCGTCCCGCACCGAAGTGAGATTACCGTTCGTGTCGTATTCATAGGCCGCAAAGACTACCCAAGCCCCCTGAGTGACCGCGTTCTTGACCTCGATCGAAGCGATCCGTCCCGTGGGTGATGATCGCAGTCGAATCACTCGCCCGGCGCTATCCTTGACTTCGGCAAGCCGGTCACCGTCGTAGGTGAGCGCAATCTGGTTTTGATTGCGGTCTTCGATGGCCTGCAGTCGCCAACGCTTCGCGCCTTCGTTCGCGCACGTGAACCGCCTCTTGACACCATCATCAGCGTCGAGCTCGAATCCGGCTGCGTGGTGGCGCAAGATCCACCCCCAGGATCCCATGACCTCGTCACCCACAGCGATGGCTGGAAACGCGACAGGTAGACCCTGGTCATTCCAAACCCTGATTTCTCTGCGACCTACCTCGATCCACCAACCCAAGGTGTGCGCCCACCCGAAGCCAAGACCGGCGTCTCTCGTCGCCATCGTTGAGCTGTAGACCCGCTGGAACTGGAACGGCAACGGTCCTGGCAGGTCGAGATCGGTTATCGCATGCGTAAAAGCGCGGCCTGTTACGACGTCAACAGGGTGCGCAGCAGTACCGCAATCGGGATACTTCACGGGATCGGGCGCGCTCTTGCCATCGCCCCCCGTGCCTTCCCCATCGCCACTACCATCCCCGCCCGCACCGCCAGCACCTCCACTGCCGTCGCCGCTGCCCCCGCCGGCACCGCCGCCTCCGCCTTTGACAACGATTCCAGGACACATCCCCGGCGGCGCTGCCGCGTCGGGTGCAGGTGATGTCGGCATGGCTCAGCCTCCCCCTTTGTTCATGAACCCTGGGCTGCCGGTCACACCTACCATGCCTAGCTCCACCAGCACAATGGGTGCACCCATCACGATGAAGCAGGGACCGCTCGTGTTGACGCTGACAACCTCCTTCATGGTCCCCGGCTCGTTGCCCTTGCAGGCTTTGAAACAGGCTCCAACAGTGACGATTTTGGCGCCGCCCATCTTGGTCCGCGTGGGCGCGTCCTTGACCCCTTGCACAGACCCCGACACCACAGGGTAGGGCATGGGAATCGGGCTCGGCGCCGCGGGCGTGGTGCACACGCTCACGGCCAAAGGCGTCATCGTGTGGCCCGACTTCGCCGTAACACAATCCAACATGACCGCTGTAACGCCCATCGTTGCTCCTCCCTCAAACCTTGCTCAGCACCAAAGCCGCGCGCTCGCCCGCGTCCGTTCCTGCGATGCCCAGGGCCGATTCGCTCGGCGCATAACCATGCTTCCAGGCGGTCGCCGCGGCAGCGACAAACAGCGGCAACGCTGCCGCTCCAAGATAGCCAATCCGTTGCGCGGGCGAGTCCACCACGTACGGGTCTCCCAGCACGTTTTGCGACCTCACGAACACCGATTGCCACTCGTTCAGCCTGCGCATCTCCCCCGTCAGGTCGGTCCACATCCAGCCTATCTTCTTGCCAGCCTCCGCTGTCGCTGCCGTCGCGTCTCGGACAGCGCTCGTCAACCCTTGGGCCTCGTAGGCCGGCACCTCGTTGTCCGGAGTCGCGCGTTCCTTTCCGTGGCCTACCCCGTCCACCCTGGCCAAGGGCGCTAGACCCAGCCGCGCTGCCTCCTCGGGCCGCATCAGGACAAAGAAGGCCGCGGCTTCGCCTGGAATGCGTGCGTCCAGGTTTTCCCTTGAAAACAGCAGCCCCTTCGCTTCTAGCGCAGCAATCGCCCTCGGATCGTAGTCGCTGTGAACGCCACCCAAAACCACGGCCCTAACCTGACGCAGCTGAAGGCTGGCCATCGCGGCGGCTAGCAGCGCGCCAAGAGCCGCCTCACCGCGCGCGTCGACCCTTACTTCGGCGATCGGCAACAAAGCGTGCACCATCGTCTTCAACAGCTTGGCCGCCAACTCCGGCTCAAGACAGCCTTCGTCGATGGCAAGGTACACCGCCACGGGCTCGGTTTCCAAAAGCGCCTGTGTAGCTTCTTGGAACGGACCCTGCGCCAACGCCACAAGCCTCTCGGGTCCAACCAACAGGGGGTCGAGCGTGGGTAGAAACGCCATGGTAATCGCCTCACCCGACGCGTCCGCAAGGGGCGCTTCGGCCATCGCTGGCAGCCCTGTGCGCAGCAAAAACCCGGTCTGTTGAGCGTTCAAGCCCACCGCCGTTCTGGCTCCGACCTGTACTACGACAGCCGCGCTCACCGAACCTCCTATTCACGCACGACAAGCTCCGCGTTTTTCAGCCGCCTTGGGGGTACAAACGCGGCTCGCCAGACCAGCTCCACCACCACCTCCCCAGGATCCCTTACGGCCAACGTATCGAGCACCACCGTGTCAAGAAACGGCGTTGCCAGCTCCACATCGCGGCCCGGCGAACGCATGGCCGCGGTCACGCGAATCTTGGGCAGACGAAACCTCTCGACACCGCCACCGGGCGTCAAGCCCATCAGAGCGATCTCTTCACCTCCCACGAAAGGCGGCTGGGCGGTAAGGCCGGGCGATGCGCACAATTCAGCCCGCTCGTCGTAGTCCAGCGGCAGGAGCGGCGCGCGGGCTGCGAGCCACGCCGCATCGTACGTGCCGAACAAGCGACGCCTTGGCTCCCAGTGGCGCCCTACTACGCCAAGCCCCGCGGGGGGCGGACGCGTTTTTGCCGACGCGATTGGAAACGCAGGGTCCTCCAAGAAGGGACCCGCCTTGTGCGTCAGATCCTTGGCATCGCGCAGCATGCCCATTCCTACCGGATTACGCGCTTCTTCCACGGGCCGCGTCACGTCGCTTGCGTCGAATCCTCCCCACGCGTAGTCGTACCTTACCTCCATGCCGGTGCTCGGTCGCGGGGCCGAGAGCCCGGCGCCCCCTTCCTGCCAAACCCGTAAGCCGAACACCCGAATCGTTTTGGCAAGCGGACCCGCACGCACGCCCACGTCGAAGAAGGGCAGCGGCTGGTCCCCCGGCGAATGCGCTGCCGCGACGACAATCACATCGGTGCCGGGCTTGTGCACGCACAGGTCTGACGGGTACTTGATGCTGCTTATTTCGGGCTCTCCCCAGGGTATGTCCG
>CAYLJT010000215.1:0-10944 GCA_964383995.1 uncultured Polyangiaceae bacterium | reverse complement strand
AGCGATACAACAACGCTCGACTGACCTTCATGGCCGACGCGGTGGCCTTGATGTCGCCCTGGTACCGCCGCAGCCCCCACACGATCACCTCCACGGGCACGTCCAACGACCTACCCTTCTGCGCTTCATCGCCTGCGTCTTTCGCCGACACGGGTCCCAAGCCCCCTGTCAAGCACGAGGTCCGAGCGCACCCATCGCCACGCCGGTATCCTAATGTTTCGAGGGGCGACTCCATTGACACGCACCGATCAAGCGGGTCAAAGGCCAACGACGGCGGCAGGAGTCGCACGCTCCGTGGTTGTTCCATCGCCAAGCTGAAACCACTGGTTGTCGCCCCAACAGAACACCTGACCGTCGTCCGACAAAGCACAAAGGTGATACCAACCCCCCGTTACGTCGATGACGCCATGGAGCCCTTGGATGATCTCGGGCAAGAGGATCGGTGTGACCGAGGACCCGACCCCTGCGCCCCAGCAGGTGAGCTCACCTTCCGAGAGCACCGCGCACTTCCGTTGGTATCCCGCATAAACGAGTCGCGCATCATCGATGCCCTGCACAACCGCGGGGACGCTCCTGTCCGTCGTTGTCCCATCGCCCACCTCCCCTTCGCCGTTCCATCCCCAGGCGACGACTCCGCCATGGGCTCTTCGCGCGCACGAGCCGTTCAATCCGGACGAGACCTGCGCCGCGTCATCCAAGCCTATCACCTGCACGGGCGTCTCGCTGCACGGATCCTCCGACTGACAGTCATCGTGCTCGAAGGCGCCGTCGCCGAGCTGTCCCAGGCGACCGCGTCCCCAGCACACTACCGAACCATCGCTCCGCCGCGCACAGGTCGAGGAATCACCGAGGGCGACTTCCACCGCGTCGTCAAGACTGGACACGAAGACCGGCTCGTCGTGATCGATTCCAGATCCGTCTCCCAAGGTTCCAAAGATGTTGCGGCCCCAGCACGAGACCCGGCCGTCGCGCCTTACCGCACACGCGCGCCCTGGTCCGACTCCAATGTGTACGACATCGTCGAGACCCAAGACGGAGACCGCCGGGCCCGCGCCAAGGGATCGATCGAGGGTCCAGCAATCCACCGCCCCGCTGCGCCGCAGCACACACGCGCGGTCCATCCCGACGGCGAGCTCCACCGCATCGTCGACGGAGGCCACGTCCACGGGGGCGCCTCCGAACGACTCACCCCAACAGGCAACCCGCCCCCCGCGACGCCGCGCACACGTGTTCGCTGCTGCACCGGCGATCTGGACGACGTCGGACGCCGATTCGCCCGGCTCGACTTCCGTGCGGGCTCCGCAGCCCGTCGTTACCAATAGACAGATCCATACGAAGTGGCGTTTCACAGTCGAGGGGTAGCACGATTGGGGCGAGGGGGCGTCCCTGTTGGAAGGGGGCGCCCCCGGAGCGTTCGTGCTCAAGGGCCTGTCGCGCCGGCGTTGATCCACGCTGCGACTTCGTCGGCGTCAAAGGTACCGTCCGGCGGCGTGTCGCCGTCGAACGACCGGAGATCCGGCCCTCCCTGAGGCATTCCACCACCGTTGATGCGGGTGTAGAGAAGGCTCGATCCAAGAGAGCTGGGAACCACGTAGTGGACCGAGCCTGACGATGGCTTGGAGATGGCCGTCAACAAGCTCGTATACGTTCCCGCAACGTCGGTCACGGCAAAGTTCGCGAGCCCGGCGGAGTTGTGACAGTTGATGCACGGGTTCGCCCCGGCGACCGAAGCGTAGGCGAGAATCGGATAGATTTGTTGGGAGAAGACCGAGGGTATCACGGCCGCGCCTTGATACGATTGGCCGCACTGAAATGCCGGAGCCGTGTTCCACCCGGTAAGCGTCTGACCGTAGAGCTCCAACAGCGCCGCCATGTTGGGATTCAGGCTCATCCAAAAGACGTTGTTTGTCCTCTGTGCGTGGGGCATGACCTTCTGGCTGCAGACCCGATTTTGAACGGATGCAATGTCGTTCTCGAACGTCGTGAGCGTCGGGTAATTGGGGGCGACGAACGGGTGGGCGGTATGGCATGTTCGGCATGCGGGGCTAAAGGCGTTCTGGTAGAAGCGGTGCGCGTTCGACGTGGCGTTGGAGGGGTCCCACCCAGCGATGACGTCGTTGTGCTGCGTGGCGGATGCAAGAGGGTAGAAGCTCTCGTCGATGACTTGGGCAATGTCGGCGCCTGTGCCAGTGCCTGCAGCCACGCCCCGCACGATCTCGGTATTGAGCGTCTTGAAGGCAGCTTCTTGGCTGGCCCGCGGCTTGGCCGTCGGGAACGTGAAAAGCTGCAGATCGAAGGGCAGGAAGTTGGCGCCCATGCTCATGATGTCGTTGCGATTGGCAAACGCGCCGGCCTTGGGACCGGTGGGATTCGAAGGGTCGGCGGCGACGCTGGCCGAGGTGCCACCGTGGCAGATCATGCACAGCTGTGGTACGGGGCGATTGCCGTGCCCGTCCAGGTCGGCTTTACGGAGTGGTGCCCCAGCTGGGTCGTTAGTGTTGTAGACATAGAACTTGACCGCGCGCGCGTTGTCCGGAAAGAGCGTAGCGTCACCGGGGGGGTTCTCGACCCGGGAGAACTCCATCGCGACCGTCGCATCCGGGATTTTGGTCACGTCGAGGGTGTCGTTGGCGTCGGCCTGGTCTGGGTTGTTGGCCGGAGGTTGGCCGTAATTGGTGACATAACACGCGTAGTCGAAGGCACCGTCGTCGGCCACGTTGCGGCGGCAGTGCATGTCGCGCCCGAACCCCAGATCTCCGGAGTTCGCGTACTGAGCATCCTGCTCGACCTCACCGGCAGCAAGAGGTTGCCCGAATCGATTTTTGTCCTTGAAGAGAGTAAGACTGTTGCGCAAACCCCGCGGATCAGCCTGCTCGTAATAGTCCTGAGCTCCCGCATCGATGGCGGCGGCAACGGCGGTCGAGAACTCGTCGATGTTGGTTGCCTGCAGCGACAGCCCTTGAAGGTACTCGAGCCCGCCTCCAATGCTCACGGGCCCGAGATTCGTGAGTGTTACGCGCGCTGCGCACGGGCCTGTTGCGGAGAAGTAGGTCCCGTCGGCATTGGGTGGAGGGGGGGTCACGGCAGAGCTCTGTGGACCGCCCGTGTTGACCACGAAGATACCGGCCGGGACATTTGCCGTGGACCCATTGGGCAACGTGCCAGAGATGATCGGGGTAAGGACGATGTCCCTGTTGTTTGGTAGGTTGTAGATCACGTTGGACGTTGTCGAATCGACGTGCAGTGTCCGCACCTGGATGACATTGGGGTTTACCACCGACGGCTGCATGACGACCTCGACGTCGAAGGGCAACGGCAGATCGGCTGCGACCTCCACGGCGACACAAGACTGGCCGGACTTCAGAATGTCAGCGTTCATCGAGGAAAAGTGCGAGACCTCCTTTACGTAGGCGGCGCTCGCTCCGGACCCAGAAAGGCGTGCATCGCCGTCCCTTTGCCATATGCCACTTTGTTCATCGTAATAGAGAAATGGCACGCTCGCCGGCAGGCTCGCACCGCCCACGAGCTGGGTGGCGTCGACAGGAATCGTCACCGTCGCCGTTTTGCCGGGCTTCAGGTTGTACCGACTCGTTCCATGGCCGATCTCGATGCTCCCCGCGCCGAAGCTCTCCATGCCGGCGACCTTCCCGTCTTTTTCGGTCGCTGAGTAGTCTCCGGGCATTTGATCGGGTGCCGCGAGCGAGATGGCCGAGAGCGCCACTTGGACCTGCCCGGACGGAGCCACATGTGTGCTCGGATCTTCAAGAGAATTCGGAGGAATCTCTACTTTGATTCCAGGGCCACACGGCAGTCGAGCCTTGTCGGGAGAGAACCTGGTCGCCATCGCCGTCTTGGCTACATCGAACGCCCCGAAGCTCGTTCGAGCGAGCATTTGGAGCACGTTTTTCGCGGCGGCGGGCTCCCGCGCCGCCAGGTCGGGCAGCGCACGAGGGTTGCCGCGGCCGTCCTGCCATTGGAGCAAGCCTGGGCCGAGGTAAGGTTTCCAATCGATGGTGCTCGCCCCGTTGCCCATACAATCGCTGTCACGCCGTTGATGTTGAAGCACGATGGGCTTCGTGGGGTCCACCGTCGTCACCTGGGCGGAGCGAAGCGTCCATCGACCCCCGACGACAGGAGCCTTGTAGACGAACGACGCGGTTCCATAGCCCATCTGACCGGGGGAGCTGATTCCAGGGCTGCGGATTGTCACGACGTATCGATCGGCTTCTGGAACGGGGAGACTGAACCACCCCGCGGAGCTGGCATTGGTGAGTCGGCCGTTGACGTCGACCAGAGCCCCGCCGATGGGCGAGCCTGTCGAGCTCAACACCGTTCCACTAAACTTGGGGCCCGCGGTCGAAGCGACCACCGCTACGGACTCGCGAACGTATCCACCCCGGTTGTCGCCAACGATGACCGTCGCCGCGAAGCGGCCCGCCTGAGTAGGAAGCTGCCATTTTACGTCGGGGCCAGTGGTGCCCGTCGCCGTCCCCGCGGAGACCTCCCAACGATAACTGAGCTTGTCTCCGTCGGGATCGTCCGCCACTGCGTGCAGATCGAGGCTCGCTCCCACGGCCGCGATCTGAACGGGTCTTCCGCCGGCGGTCGCCGAGAGGATGCGGGCCCGAGGCGCCGAATTTCGCAACACGAAGGTGAATGGCTCGGGTCTTCCAACGGTCACCTTTGCGGCGGAGGTCACTTGCCGGGAGAGCGTCTCGTTGTCGATGGTCGCTTTGATCTGAAAGGCCTTTCCCACGGGGACCCGGGGCATCACGAACTCGCCAAGGTTGTTTACGTAGCTGGTCTGTTTCGCTCCGTTCTCGACGCTCATCTCGACGCGTGCGTAGGAATTTACGTCAAGGGAGGGCGCGAATCCCCGCGCGACACGTCCATCTTGAAGTCGGACCGACCCGTATCCGAGGGTCTCCGTTTTGGAAAGCGGAGCACGAAGAGCGAGGTTTCCGTAGGCCACGGATCCTTGATCGAAGATGACGCGCTGCTCGCCGCAGGTTCGGTCGAACCCATCGGCCTCGACGCAGACGAGGAAGATGTCTTTTTTCTCCGTCTTGAGGAGAAAGCGGCCGCTCAAATCGCTCAGCGTGGACGCCACGGGCGACGATTGTGCCTTGTAGGGTACGAGGAAGACCTTGGCACCTGGAAGCGCGATCTCCCGCCGCACATTGTCGCCTTTGGGGTCCGAGAAGACCACGACTACGGTTCCGCGCACGAAGCCGAGAGGACCGGCCAAGGAGGGGCCGGGAGGCGCTGGTGGAACTACGATCTTGCATGCCGGCGCGACCCCGAAGCCGATCGCGACGAGCGCGAGAAGTAGGATCAGCACCATCGATGTCTGTTTGGCCTTCATACATTCCCCTTCCGGCGTTCGATGACGATTCTGGCCCTTCCAATCGAGGCTTGGCCCGCAGTCATCGGCGGGCGGCACATCGCTTTGGGCTTGAACCGCGACTTGGCGACCGGTGGCTTCGCCCCCGCATTGCATTCTCGCCCGCGCGAGATCCTTGCTCGCGAATGGGCATACTGACGCCGCGTGCGAAAGCTGACGCGGGGGCGGATAGTAAGTCGAAAAGCCACACGGCCTCCACGCCCACCCAAATGCGCGCTGCCAGGAGCCGAGCGGCGCCGCTGAGGGACCTCCATCTTTTCGCGGCGCAGAGCACGTGCTCCGCGGAGCGTCGGCGAGCTCGACGCGGGCGGCGCGGCGGCCGTACGAAGCACTCGGGCTACGCGTAGACCGGCATCGTGTCCGCGTCGAAAAGCGTTGGTGGCGCTGCCTGGCCTACAACCTGACCCTCGAGAGCGTATCGATATCCGGGCGCGCGCGCTGGCGACGCACGTGCCCCCTCAGGGGAGGGCGTAGATCGAGTAGTCCACGTAGTAGGTGCTGTCGTAGTACGCGTTGTAGATGGTCTTCTGGACCTTACCGGTGGTCACGCCGTCGATGGGAATCACGACGAGCGGTTTGTCCGTTTTGGTGGCTTCCCAGTCCCACATCACGATCGCGCTCCCCTGGCCGAGCTGCGGGACCTCGAGCCCAAGGAAGAGCGCGATATCGGTGCCCTTGCTCATGGGAATGGTCCCCCCCCGCTCCTTGGGCGCCAGGTTCGGCGTCGGGTAAACCAACCAGTCCAGCGAACCACCCGGACTGCTGCCGTCGAGCAGGACGGGCGGCTGATTGCTCCACGGCGTCTTCGTCATGTAGAAGTTGTCGGGGTCGCCCCCCGCCTCGCGCACCTCGGTGTCGATCCAGTTGATGAGATCGATGAGGTTGGAGCCGAGGTCGGCCAGGCCGCCCACGATCTCGAGCGCCGCGCCGGCGAGCTCGCCCGCCGGGCCGAAGCAATCCGCGATCGCTGCGGCCCCCTCCAGGCCCTTGCCCGCCGCGTCGAGGACGGTCTTGGCCGTCGCCTCGGCGTCCTTTTGGCTCCGCGTGAGGCCCGACGAGGGGAGCAGACACTGGAACTCGTTAAAGTGGATCACAAGGTTGCCCGGATTCGGAAATGCACTCATGGGGATTCTCCTGGAGGTTGCGTGTGGGTTGCTGACCGCTGAAGCGTGGCTCGTCGCTCGGCCCCGTGGGACCAGGCCAGGGCCGCTCCTCATCTTCCGCGGTCTGTCGTGTGCGAAGACAGGTTTAGCAAGGCTGGTGCCACCACGCATGTCGGCGATATCATTGCGAGACTTTCGCTTCGGTGGGCCGTGCGAGCGCCCCCGCACATGAGCGGAGTGTGCGCCGCACACGGCGCACAGCGAGCCCCGCGGTGTCGGGGTGTCGGGGCAGAGGCTCCTCCGCGTGTGGCGGCTCAGGGGACGCGAACCTGCCACTCCACCGACTGCTCCAGCGCGTCCAGCCCCTCGCGCACCCGATCGAGGGGTGCGGAGCGGTTGACGACGGCCTCGCTCGGCAGGTGCTCGTCGATCGGCCGCACGTGGGCATAGATCGACTGGATCATGGCCTCTTTGCCGATGGCGTCCAGCTCGTGAAGGAACCAGTTCATGCGCGACTGGGGTGAGGGCCGATGGACCCCTTCCCCGAGGTGACTTGCGGCGCCACGGCATAGCAAAGCGCCCGCGCCGGGAACCGTTGCTGCGCCTATCCCCGCGAATCTACTCCACTTTCGCCCACCCACCAGACCGCCCCCGCAGTCCCCAGCCAGCTCCAACAACCCCAAAACCCGACCTCGCCGCTCCCGCGCCAAGTTGAAAGACCCCCGCGAGCCGACCTCCCGGCTCCGGCGCCAAGTTGAAAGACCCCCACGAGCCGCCCCTCCGGTTCGGGCGCCAAGTTGAAAGGCCCCCGCGAGCCGACCCTCCGGCTCCGGCGACAAGTTTTGGCTGGCTCGTGGACCGCCCGCACGCTCCGGGGGGTTCTTCAACCTACCCTTCTAGCCGAGCTGTCCGCTCCCCGAGCATGTTGAAAGACCCCCGGACCACCACCGAGGCCCCCGACGTGCAGTTCGAAAAAGGTTCCCAAGCCGAACCCGAGGCTCTCCAAGAGCGGCACGATGGCCTCCCGCTCGGTAACCAGCGCGAGCTATCCAGGCTTCGAAGCCCTCACGGTGGAGAGCTTCCGCGAACTCCACGACAAGGTCGGTCGGATCGAGGCCGAAAACGAAGACATGGCACGGCGCCTGGGCGACATCGAGTCCCGCATGAGCGGCGGGTCGAAGACGCTCGGAATGCTGATGCCTTGATGGCTCTATTTGCTCCTCGATCTTGCGCCGTGAGTATCCGCCCTCGATTCGCCGAAGGTCTCGCTCGTATTCGACGGCTACGGCGGTCGCTGCGTCGTCAAGGTGTCGCGGCGCCTCGGGCAGTAGGCGCTTCTCACGCTGCGTCGTAGCGAGCTTCGACTCTGGGACCCTGTTTGTGACTCTCGCCTACGGCAGACAAGCGTTGAGCAAAACGCTCACTGTGCCGCTGTCGGAGCCCGTGGCGGCCACATCGGCGCGGCCGTCACCGTTGAGGTCCGCTGCAACGAGAGAAGCGAGGCCCAGCGCGGCAGCATAGCGGAGCGCGGTGCTCAGCGCACCACTGCCATCGTTGAGCATCACGCCCACTGCGTGTCCATACCAGCCTCCGATAGCGACGTCGATCGTGCCGTCGCCGTTGAAGTCCGCGGTCGTGAGCGCAATAGGAGCCGCCATTCCGGACGGATAGTCGACAGTTGCCGCAAACGTCCCGTCCCCGTTGTTTCGCAGTACGCTCACGTCGACATCATAGAGGGTCGCGACGGCGAGGTCGGACGGGCCGTCGCCATTCAAGTCCGCTGCGGCGATGGCGCTGGGGCCTGAACTTGTCGGATAGTCGACCTTCGGTGCAAAGGTGCCATCGCCATAGTTGCGCAGAACGCTCACCGTGGAGTCGTAGAAGTTTGCGACCGCGAGCTCGGGCTTCGTGTCCCCATCGAGATCGGTTGCCACGACGGCGCGGGGCCCCTCACCCGTTGGATAGTCGACCTTGGGGGCGACGGTGCCGTCGCCGTTATTGATCAGAACACTGACGGTGTTGTCGTCATGGTTCCCGACGACAAGGTCGGGCGTTCCATCCCCATCTAGGTCGGCAGCTGCGACCGACCGAGGATCCGTCCCCGTGGGATAGTCGACTTTGGCGAAAAACGTCCCGTCTCCCACGTTGAGCAGGATGCTCAACGTGTCGTAGAAGGCTTCAATCACGGCAAGGTCGGGACTCCCGTCGCCGTTCAAGTCCGCTACCACGAGCGCCGTGCCTCCGGCATCGTATTCGACGTGCGGCGCGTACGTCCCGTCGCCATTGCCGAGCAGTACACTGACCGTTCCGGCAACCGTGTTCACGACGGCGAGATCCGGCTTCCCATCCCCATTCAAGTCCGCCGTCACGATCGACGAGGGGGTGACGCCGGCCGCAAAGTCCAGCTTGGAGGGGAAGGTCCCATTTCCGTAGTTGTGCAGAACGGTCACGTCCTGACTCCACGAGTCCGCGATCGCGACGTCGGCCTTGTCGTCACCATCTAGATCCGTGACAGCCAGGGCCGCGGGAGTGGCGTCAAGGGGGTGGTCGGCGATAGGTAGGAACGCCCCGGCTCCGTCGTTGAGCAGCACGCTGAGTGTGCCGTCCGAGGCTGCGACGACGAGGTCGGGAGAGCCATTGCCATCGAGATCCCCGCTCGCGACAACAATTGGCTTGCTTCCGGTCGCGTAGTCAATCTTGCCCGCGAACGAGCCATCGCCTTGGTTGAGGAGAACGCTGACGGTGTCTTCGTAGGCGTTCGCGACGGCGATATCGGGTGTGCCGTTTTCATCGAGATCGGTTGCCAAGACAGAGAAGGCGCCCGTACCCATGAAGTAGTCAACCGCCGTCCCAAACGTGCCGTCGCCGTTGTTGAAGAGCACACTTACCCCGACTGGCCAGCCTGTCGAGAAGACGAGGTCGGGGTGGTCGTCCCCGTCGAAATCCGCGGCGGCGATCGCATAAGGATATCCACCGGGGTAGTCTACCGTCGCCGCGAACGTGCCGTCGCCCTTGTTCAGCATCACACCGATCGCCATACCGGTGGCCTTGGTGATCGAAAGATCGGCTGCGCCGTCGGAGTTAAAGTCCGCCACCGTGATCGAAGGAAAATCGCCGACGTCCCACCCGACGGCATAGGTGCCATTCGAGACGAAGGCACCGTCGCCGTCGTTGAAGAGGATATTCACGGTGCCCTCGAACACACTCGTGACGGCGAGGTCGAGCGCGCCATCGCCGTCGAAATCTGCGGCGGCAATCGCGTCGGGCTCCACTCCCGCATAGTAGTCGACATGGCTCGCGAATGTGCCTTTTCCGAGGCTGAGGATCACGCTGACAGTGTCGGCGTCGAAGTTCGTAACCGCGAGATCGGTCTTCCCATCCCCATTCAGGTCCGTGGCAACGATCGCGCTCGGGGTGATGGCGGCGTGGGGGGAGGGCAGGCCGGGAAGCCCGACCGTCCCCGTACACGTCGGCCCGAAGCAGGCGCCCGCGTAGCAGGTCATCGTTGCGCCACAATCCACCGGGTCTTGGCCAGTACAACCGCCCGCCTGGCAGGTGTCAGTCTGGGTGCAGGCGTCGCCGTCACTACAAGCGGTGCCATCGATCTGAGGCGGATGGGTCGGGATGCCGTCGGCGCATAGGTCGTGGGTGCACGCGTTACCCTCGTCGAGCGGCACGTCGGCGTCATCTGCGGTTTCGGTCGGGTGACCATGGCCATCGCAGATCGTTGCCATGCAGTCGTGGGACGTCTGCTCGGCCACGGGGGTGCCTGCGGCGGCGAAGTCGACGCCGCAAGCGCCAGACTGACAAGTTCGCAACTGGCAGTCATCGTCGCTTCCCGGACACTCGGACGGCAGCTTGCACCCCGCGCACGTGCCGTTACCGTCGCACGAGAGGCCGTCACCGCACGCGGTGCCCAGGGGCTCGTCGATGTGCACCGGAACACCGTCGGTGCAGAGGTCCGCGGTGCAGGGATTGGCGTCGTCGACGGCGCACGAGGCCCCGCCGCTGCCGTCAGTGGAGGAGATCGGCGCGCCGCCCGCCCCGGCGGGGGCGAGCTCGACGGCGCCCTCGCAGCCGAGCGCCCCGACCAGAAGGGCGACGAACAACACGGCTATGGTCGAGGCTCGCTTCATCATGCCCATCGGGAAGTGTAGACGAAACGGGTCACGGTGGAAGCCCGAATATCCGAGCGAGGGAGGCGATCGAGCTTGCATGCGTACGCATGTGTACGCATGCGTTCCACGACGACCCGTGCGCTACGGGGCGAGTTCAGCGCGACATTGGCCCGCGTCGCGACGGGTGAGGAGATCCTCGTGACACGTGTGGATAGGCACTCAAAGAGCCTCACGACTCGCACGCGAGCGCGCTCGGGGGCCTGCGGGGCCGAGGACGCGTCCAACGGACCGGGGCAGGGCTCGGCCCACGCTTTTCGCC
>CAYLJT010000214.1:0-10987 GCA_964383995.1 uncultured Polyangiaceae bacterium | reverse complement strand
CGGGCTGCTTGGGCGACGGCACCACCACCCAACGCACCACGCCCACCGCCATGAGCGGCGTCAGCACGGCCGTCAACGTGGCGACCGGCTACAGGCACACGTGCGTGCGCTTCGCTAACGACACGGTGGCCTGTACGGGCGACAACCAGTACGGCGAGCTCGGCGACCTGACCACCATCAACAAGACGACCTCCACGACCGTCTCGGGCTTCCCGTGCGGAAACGGCGGCACCACCAACGTGTGCTCCCCCGGCTGTACGCCCACCACCTGCCAGGCCCAGGGCGCGACGAGCGGCGTCATCGCCGACGGCTGCGGCGGCACCCTGCTCTGCGCCAGCCCCGCGGATCTTCCCACGGTGGCAGCGGGTGAGTACTTCTCCTGCGGTCTGCTCGCGGACGGCACGGTCAAGTGTTGGGGCTACAACGCCTATGGTCAGCTCGGCGATGGCACCACCCTGACGCGCTACGATCCGGCGCCGGTGACGGGCCTTTCGGGCGTCACCCAGCTCGTCGCGGGCGCTTTGCACGTGTGCGCGTTGCTGAATGACAGCACGGTCAAGTGCTGGGGCTACAACCCCTACGGCAACCTGGGTGACGGCACGACCACCAACCGCACGACGCCTGTCTCGGTCACCGGCCTGTCCAACGTGACGACCATCATGTCAGGTCGCTACCATACCTGCGCCACGCTGACCGACGGCACGGTCAAGTGCTGGGGCTACAACGGTTATGGTCAGGTAGGCGACGGCACCACCACCACGCGCACCACGCCCGTCACGGCGAGCTTCGTCGCGGGCGCGATCAGCGTGTCAGGCGGCGCGAACCACACCTGCGCGTCGCTGCAAAACGGTCTGGTCAAGTGCTGGGGCTACAACACCAACGGCGAGCTCGGCAACGGCACCACCCAATCGAACACCGCCATCACCGTCCCGAGCATCACCAACGCGGTGGCCATCGCGACGGGCAGCGACGGCAACCACAACTGCGCGACCCTGGCCGACGGCACGCTGCGCTGCTGGGGTTACAACACGAATGGTCAGGTCGGCGACGGCACGACCACGACGCGCACGACCCCCGTGGCCATCGCGGGCGTCGCCAACGTGACGTCGGTCTCCGCCGACGACATCACGACCTGCGCGCGCCTGTCCGACGGCAGCGCCAAGTGCTGGGGCTACAACGGCACCGGTTGCTTGGGCGACGGCACCACCACCCAGCGCACGAGCCCGACCGCCATGGCAGGCGTCACCACCGCCACGTACGTGTCCACGGGCTACCGTCACACCTGCTTGATGCGCGCGGACGGCACCGTGGCCTGCGCCGGCGACAACCAATACGGCGAGCTCGGCGATCTGACCACCATCAACAAATCTTCCCTCGTCCAGGTCACCGGGTATCCCTGCGGAAACAACGGCACCAGCAACGCCTGTACGCTGGGATGCACGCCGACCACCTGCCAAGCGCAGGGGGCCACGAGCGGCGTCATCGCCGACGGCTGCGGCGGCACGCTGCTCTGCAAGAGCCCGATGGACACGTCGGTGGTCGCCGCAGGCCAGTACTTCTCGTGCGCTCGCGTCAGCGACGGCACGGTCAAGTGCTGGGGCTACAACGCCTACGGTCAGCTCGGCGACGGCACCACCACCACGCGCTACGAGCCGGCGCCGGTCAGCGGTCTCAGCAACGTGAGCGAAGTCGTCGCGGGCGCGCTGCACATGTGCGCGCTGCTCAACGACGGCACGGTCAAGTGCTGGGGCTACAACCCCTACGGCAACCTCGGTGACGGCACGACCACCAACCGCACGACCCCCGTCGCGGTCTCGGGCATCAACACCGCCGTGGCCATCGGCAGCGGTCGCTACCACACCTGCGCAGTGCTCGCCGACGGCACGGCCAAGTGCTGGGGTTACAACGGGTATGGTCAGATTGGCGACGCGACCACCACCACCCGCACGACCCCTGTCTCGGTCACGGGGCTCTCCGGCATCGTGAGCATCACCGGCGGAAGCAACCACACCTGCGCCTCTCTCCAGAACGGTCTGGTGAAGTGCTGGGGCTACAACACGAACGGCGAGCTCGGTAACGGCAGCACCCAGTTCACGACGCCCGTCACGGTGCCCAGCATCGCGACGGCGGTGGGCGTGGCCGCGGGCACCGACGGCAGCCATAGCTGCGCGCTGTTGTCCGACGGTTCGGCGCGCTGCTGGGGCTACAACACCAATGGTCAGGTAGGCGACGGCACCACGACGTCTCGGACAACGCCTGTCTCGGTCAGCGGTCTGACCAACGCGGTGGCGCTCTCCGCCGATGACATCACGACCTGCGCGCGCCTGCTCGACGGTACGGTCAAGTGCTGGGGCTACAACGGCACGGGCACGCTTGGCGACGGCACCACCACCCAACGCACGACCCCCACCGCGATGACCGGCGTCAGCACGGCCATCCAGGCCACGACCGGCTACCGCCATAGCTGCGTCGCCCTCGCCAATGGCACCGTCGCCTGCACGGGCGACAACAGCTACGGCGGCATCGGTGACCAGACCACCCTGCAGCGCACCACGCCGACGCAGGTGTACGCCTTCCCGTGCGGCGGCGGCGGCACCAGCAACGTGTGCAACGCCGGCTGCGTCCCCACCACCTGCCAGGCCCAGGGCGCGTCGAGCGGCACCATCGCCGACGGCTGCGGAGGAACGCTCTTCTGCGGCAGCGCCCTGTCGCCGACCACGGGGTCAGGACAATACGCGACCTGCTCCGTGCGCGCGAACGGCACGGTCAAGTGCTGGGGCTACAACGCCTACGGTCAGCTCGGGAACGGCACCACCACGAACAGCAGCACGCCGGTGGACGTCAGCGGTCTTGCCAACGTTGTCTCGGTCACCATGGGCTCGCTGCACGCCTGCGCGCTCATCTCCGACGGCAGCGTCAAGTGCTGGGGCTACAACGGCTACGGTCAGCTCGGCGACGGCACGACCACCCAACGCACGACGCCCGTGTCGGTGTCCGGTCTTGCCAACGTGGTGCGGCTGTCCGCCGGCAAGTACTCCACCTGCGCGGTGTTGAACGACGGCACGGGTCGCTGCTGGGGTCAAAACTCGAGCGGTCAGCTCGGTGACGGCACCACGACCCAACGCACCACGCCGGTCGCCATCGTGGGCCTGTCGGGAGCGGTTTCGATCGCCGAGGGCAGCACCCACGGCTGCGCCGGTCTGCAGAACGGCCTCATGAAGTGCTGGGGTCAGAACGGCAGCGGTCAGCTCGGAAACGGCACCACGACCATCTACACACCGGTGTCCGTCGCGGGCCTTGGCAACGTCGTGTCCATCACGGCCTCCAAGGAGGCGGATTGGTCCTGCGCCGTGCTCTCCGACGGCACGGCAAGGTGCTGGGGCTACAACAGCAATGGTCAGCTCGGCGACGGCACCACGACCACGCGCACCACGCCGGTGACCGTCACGAACCTGGTGAACGCGGCGGAAATCTCCGCCAACTTCCGACACACCTGCGCGCGTCGCTCGGACGGTAGCGCGCAGTGTTGGGGCTACAACGCCACCGGCGAGCTCGGCGACGCGACCACCACCCAACGCACGACCCCCGTCAACGTCACGGGCCTGTCGACCATCGCTTCGCTAGGCGCGGGCTACACCCACACCTGCGCGGTGATGCTCGACGGCACCGCGCGCTGCTGGGGCGGCAACACTTACGGCGGCCTCGGCGACGGGACCACCGTAGGCAAGACCAGCCCGGTCACCGTGCTGAGCTTCCCGTAACACCCCTGAGAACCACGCCCGGGGTAAGATTCCCAGCTACTCGCGACGAAGAACCCACGCCCGGGTAAGATTCCCAGCTACTCGCGACGAAGAACCCACGCCCGGGTAAAATTCCCAGCTACTCGCGACGAAGAACCCACGCCCGGGGTTAAAAACCCCGGGCTATTCGTAACAAAGTCCCCTGCGGGGACTGCCTCTTGCAAGCCACACCCTCTGACCTGGAATCTACCCAGTCCGCCAAGCGGACTTTGTACTAGTAGCCCGGGATTTCAATCCTTTGTCTTCTACACATTTCATGCAGATCCGGCGGTCGCCTGCGGCGCGGTGGCAATATTCCTGGCGAAACCGAGCCCGATCTGGCCTGCTAGTCGGTCGAGAGTCTCAGCGCCGTATTGGGCGATCGCCGAAAGGCTGGAAAGCAGGATAAGGACACCGCGCATCAGAACGATGGGACCGATGGGGTCACGTTTTCGCCCAAGCCATCCGCCTAGTGTCGCTACCTCCTTGACGACGGCATGCAGCTCCGGTTGCTCCTCAGTGATTGCCTGGAGTTGGTAGATCACCGTGGCTGCCAACATGGTTAGTGCGAGGCGGCGTGCGATGCGCGGTCCGGACTCCTGCTTCCAGTGTTCGATTCGGAGACCGACCTTGGTCAGGTAGAAGAGTCGTTCAACACGCCATCTCCACAGATAGGCCTGTACAATGCTGCTGACAGGATCATCAAGATTCGTCAGCAGCACCCACCGGAGCAGCTCTCCGGTGTCGTGCTCTCTCAGCTCGGTAATGACCACCCGAACGTCGATGGCTGGCCCTTTCGTGGGTTTCGTTCGCTTCTTGCCACGCTTACAGCCACGCCAAGATGGACCATCGAACACCACGTGCGTCTCGCCAACGTGGATGTCGTAGCGTTTTCCCCGCCGCTCCGTCGTCCCATCGTGTTTCAACTGGACATCGTCGACAACCTTGCCCAGCTTTCTTCTGAGCCCGTTGTATTGCACGATTCGAGCAAGGTCGCGCGCTCGGATTACATATTTCTCGTCGTGCAGATCCATCAGTCGGAGCAGCGCCAGATCATCGAATTCTCGATCCATCAGGTGTACGAGATTGCGCGTCGGCAGGTGCTCCGCCGCGGCGAGGATGCCTCGTTCTGCCTGTGCAAGATGATCGACAAACACGATGGCTTCGTCGCTCTCGGATGACAGGCACCCCCCTGCCGTGCGCACCTCTGCGACTGCTGCTCCAAGTGGCCTTCCATGGTCATCGATCACGAGCGCGGCATAAAGGTCATAGCCTCGACCCCATTCGTCGCCGACTCGGACACGGTCCGCCTTCTCATTGTGGTTCGTGAAGTCGAGGATCGAGAAGTCGTGCGCAACGAAGCAGCGGCCACCAGGTGGAACCAGATCCGCAAGTGCCGCACGCGAGGGAGCGTAGAGCGCCCGCAACGAAATGGCATCGTTGTCGAAAAATCGGTAGGCGCCCATGGCATGCGCCCATGGCGCGGCGTTCGCACCGCCCTGCGTGCCGTGCGTTCCGCTCGCCTGTCCCTGAACTATTCCCGCAACAATCTGTAGCGCTCTTGCGCCCCGTCTCTTGTCGCCGAGTTCGGCTCCTTCCATGAGCGCTTCGATATCTAGCATGTCACCCGCTACGCTGCGCGCGCAGGTGGGCCAAGTTTGCCGTGGAGCCTCGGGCACGATCTGTAGAAGACAAAGGATTTCAATCCCGGGCGGCTTTCAATCCCGGGCAGCCCGTCAGGCGTATTTCAGCGCGCTCACGCAGCCGACGTTGACGGTCAGCTCGAGCACGCCATCCGACCAATATTTGGAGACGGCGTCAGCGAGATACTCGAGGGCGGGCTCGCGGCTGCCGCTCGGGAACGGCAAAGACGAGCAGAGGTCGGGCAGGACGAACAGGCGCGTGGCAAGATCTTCCACGAACTCACGGCCGTTGGCGTACGACACGACGAGCAACTGCACGTCCACGTCGACATCGGTAAAGCTCGCGTTTTCCAGCTCTTCGGCCAGGGTCTCGATGGTCGGACGGGCCTGCCAAGCGGCGTCCACCGCCGTGCCCAGATCGGTAAGGTCGCTGCGCAGGGCGTATTCGCGCAGCATGTCGCTCAGCTCTGGAAAAGAGCCGCGGATAGGCATGCTGAGGACGCACTGACCACCAGGCAACAAAAGGCGCCGGTGCTCCGCGAAGAACAGCGCGCGCTCCTCCGGGGTCAAGATGGGGCAGAGCGAGAACGTGTGCGTGAAGGTGCCGGCTTCGAGGGGCGTCGGGAGCCCCTCACAACGCTCGTACTCCAAGGTGCCGCTGTTCAACAGCTCGGCGCGGGAGCGGGCGACCTGCAAGGCCGCCTCGGAGGCGTCCACCCCGACCACCTTCGCTCCGGGGAGCTTGTCGGCGATCATGCCGTCGGGGTAGCCGGTGCGGCAGCCGATGTGCGCCACCCGGGCGGGGGAGAAGGGCAGGAGCAGCTCGATCGCGTGGGCGCTGAAGAAAGACAGGTACGTCGGGACCACCGACGGGTCGAACTTGGGCGCCTCCTCGGCCGTGAGAACCGGCTCGAAAATCACGTGCCTTCGCTGTGCCGCACCTGCGGGACATCGTCGTCGTCGCCCTCGGTCAAAAGCTCGAGGGCCTCTTCGGCGAGCTCGCCGATCGTGACCTCGTCGGGTGTCTCCTGATCGGAGGCCATCTCCACGACGCGCTCGTCATCCACCAGCTTCTCGATGTGGGGCGCGATCGAGGGGTCGCCGATCTCCAACGCGGTCTCGATGGCCGCCGCGACGGCGTCCGCATCTTTGTGCTCCAAGAACTTCACGAGCAGCTTCACCACGCCGGGCTCGGGCACGTCGGCGAGGATGTAGGGCAGCTCGGGCAGCGCCGGGGAGCCCACGGGCAAACGGGTGAGCGCGCGTTCGACGCCCAGGGCGACCTCCTTGAACCGCTCGAAGGCGCGCGCCTCGATCTCTTCGCCCGCGGCGTGGCGCGCCTCGGGCAGGTCGGTCGCCAGCACGTCGATCAGCGCGTCCATGGCCTTGGGGCCCTCGATCTCGCTCAACAGGGCGGAGATGCGCACCAAACGCAGCGAGGCCTCGTCCTCGTCGTCCTGCGCGATGGCCGTGTTGATCGCGCGCACCAGGGCGTCGAGCAGCACGTCCGGAGCGTTCTCCGCGAGGGCATCGTGAATACTTCGAACCTGCCGCTCCGCGCTAAACAGCTCGTTCAGGGACCTATCGATCGCGTCTTTTTTTGCCACACGCTTTCGCTACCACAAGAGCGTCAGGGCGCGTACGCGCTACGTTGCGGGCGGCGCCCGCGCCCCACAAACGGTCGCCGCTTCGATGCCGAGGAGCACCCACCCGCTGATCTATGGAGCCGCGTTCGCCGCCGTCTTGGCGGCCCTCGGTACCCTCGCCGAGCCCCCGAAGCCCGCGGCGCCGGCGAGCGCGAGCGGACCGACCTTCGTGACGTTCTGCGGCCCCGGCGAGGTGCCGGATGGGCCGAGCTGCGTGCCGGTCACGGCGTCCGACGAGAAGCCACCGAGCAAGGCCCCCCTCGATCCCGTCGTTGTCTCGGACCACATCCCGCGCCGCCCCGATCGTCCGGCGGACTACGCCGTGTTCGCGATGCCCCTCGGTGACGCCGAGCACCCGCCGGTTTTGCACAAACGCACGAGCCTCGACGCCGAGGCCGACGGGGTTTACGTCGAAAGCGCCGCAAACGCAGGGATTGTCGCGTTGAGCGCAGAGGGGCAGACGGGCCCCTCCGAGGTCATCGCCGTGGGCGAAGTGATCCGCGGCCCCATCACGACGGGGCGCCCCGTGCTCACGATCATCACGAAAAATGCCGTAAAAGACGCCGAAAAAGAGCGAGTTTTTCTGTTCGTCTACGGCAACGTCGAGCGCGTCGCGGCGGGCGTCAGCGTAGGCTCGCGGCTCGCGACGGGCGCAGCGCTCGGCACGGCGGGCCCCAGCGGCGACGGCCTTGGCAGCGAGATCTACTTCGAAACGCGGCTCCTGCGCGAAGGCGTCGGGCTCGAAGGTTTGGACCCCCAACGAATTCGCGATCCGGCGATCTCGGTGGCCGTCGACGTGCGCAACGTGCTCGCGCCGAGCGCCAAGGCCCCGTGAAGCGGCGGGCCGCTCAGTCGAGCACGAGCTTGTAGCCGTACCCGTAGACCGTGAGGATGTGCTCGGGCTTGTCGGGGAAGCGCTCGATCTTCTTGCGCAGCTTCACGATGAAGTTGTCGACCGTGCGGTTCGAAGGGCCGGCCGAGAGGCCCCAGATTTTCTGCAGCATCTCATCGCGAGACACGGGCTGCCCCGCACGCTCGTGCAGAAGCCGCAGCAGCTCGACCTCGTAAAACGCGAGCTGCTCCACCTCGCGCCCGCGCGTTACCGTGTGCACCGTGAGGTTGACCTGCGCTTGCCCCACCGTGATGGTCTCGGGCTGGGCGCCCGCGGGCCGCGCCGCGCGGCGAAAGATCGCCCGTATGCGCGCGATGAGCTCGCCCACGCTGAAGGGCTTCGTGACGTAGTCGTCGGCCCCCGCGTCGAGGCCGCGGATCTTGTCGATCTCCTGGCTGCGGGCGGTGAGCATCAGGATCGGCACGAACGAGTCGAGGCGCCGGAGGTCTTCGCACACGCGAAAGCCGTTGGTGTCGGGCAGCATCAGGTCGAGCAGCACCGCGGACGGCCGATCGGCGCGAAACGCGGCGATGCCCTCCTTGCCCGTACCCGCAGACACGACCGAGAAGCCCTCGAACTCGAGGGCGTCCGTAAGCCCAAGGACGATGTGCGGCTCGTCCTCGATGATGAGGATTTTTTTCCGCGTCATCGTGGTGGCCCGTCTTAGCGTGGAATGCAGGCCCAAGGAAGGGCCACAAAAAGCCGCGAGGCCCGCCGAAGCGAGCCTCGCGTCATACAAGGCCGGTGCATTTGTCATGCATCGGCGCGGGGCCTGCGATCATTCACCGGAGCAGGTGATGAACAGCGTGGCGCCCGCCTGGGCCTCGCCCTGACCGACGAAGCGCACGATGCGCTTTTCGCTCTCGTCGCAGTTCTCGACGAGGTTCACGTTGCCGAGGGGCGGCGAGACCGTCGCGTCGATGTAACACCAACCGTCCACCTGGGTGCCATCGGAGAGCACGGGCGGGTTGTTGATGTCTTCTTGGCAGGCGGTGAGGCCGTCGCCCGAGAGCTGCGTGATTTCGCAGAAGCAGTTCCAGCCCGCGGTGGCCGCGAAGGGGTCTTGCTCGGCGGCGACCTGCGCTTGGGCGTGGTCCTTCGAGATGGGATCGCGAGCGGTGGCGCCGCAATCGCAGGTGTCGGCCTTGCGCGCCTCGATGATGACGCACGGCACTTGACCCTTGTCCTCACCCTCTTGGATGGGCGTCAGGGTGCGGGGCAGACACTTGCCACCGAGGGCTTGCTTCAGGCGCTCGATGATCGCGCCGATGGCGGGGCGGTAGCCGTAGTCCGCCCGGTTCGCGTCGTCGATCTGTGCGGGGCACACGGAGCCGACGATGCCCTGCGAGCCCATGCCCTTGAGCACGCCGAGCTCACGCAGACCCGGGTACGCCTTGGCGCGGGCTTGCAGCGTGCGACGCTGGTTGCCGTTGCCGTCAACGTCGTTCGGGTTGAGGTCGCACAGCGGGTTGTCGTTGTTGGGATCAGTGCAGTCGCACGACGTTTGCTGGCCACCCGGCGAGCAATCGCGGGCCTGGGGCAGCGGGAAGATGCAGGCGTATTGAAGGTCGTCGCGCGCGGTGATCGTCCACTCGTGACCGTTGATGTTGTCGGTGCCAGGGGGCGAGTTGGGCGGCGCGATCTGCGTGCCGGTGATGGGGTTGACGCCGCTACGCGGGTCGACCGACTCGATCATGTGCGGATCGAGGGGCGGCACATAACCTTCGGGATCGCCGAGGATCACGTCCCAAATCGTTTGGCCTTGATCGTTCGGCGTGGACAGCTCGTCGGGGGACTTGAAGCCACCCTGCGCGAGATCGTTGGGGTTACGCGCGATGTCCTGCCAAGGCACGCCGACGATGCCCGCGAGGAACACCAGGCCCGAGTCGCGGATGTTGGTGATCTCGTCGGTCGGATCGAGATCGGAGAACACCGGGTTCGGGACGAGCTGACCGGTCTTGTTCTGGATGGTGATGTTGGTGAACGCTTGCACGTAGCGATCGAGCCCGTAGAGGAAGTCGATGCCGAAGCGGCGCTTCTGGTCGAAGCAGCGGAGGTTGGCCGCGTCGCTCACGTCGTCGTGGTTGCCGCAGTTCGGGTCCTCGGGGCACGCGTTGCCATTCTCGTCGCTGCCCGCGGGCTGACCGCACGAACGACAGCAGGCCGACAGCGGATCGGTGGCGCAAAACGCACGGGCCTTGGGCAGGTGGTAGGCGCCGCCGCCGCCCGCGTTGAGCTGGGCCGCGAGGTAGTACTGGTTCGACTCTTTGATGGAGCAGTCGTTTTCGTCGGTCAGCATGATGACCGCGAGCAGCGAGCTCGGACGCATGAAGTCGGCGCGCTGTTGGATCACCACGGGATCGATACCGTCGGTGACGATTTTGCCGTCGCCGCCCACCGAAATGGTGTCGTAGGGCGACGGATCCATGAGGAAGCGATAGACGGCCTCAAGCTGCGACTCGTAGCCGCAACCCTGTTGACCGGCGCCCGTGACGATCGAGCGAAGGTCTTGAATCAAGGCGTCTTTGTCGCCCTGGCCCGGGGGCTGGAGCTGCTGCTTGGGGTCCCACGCGAGGAACTTCTTGTCCTGGTAGGTGGGGACGTCTTGGCCGCCCGCGGCGTCGAGGCGCGCAACGAGGTGACCGCTGTCGTTGTTGCTGTTGGTGTCGGGCTTGCCGGGGACGACCGCACACGAATCGGCGCCGTGGCCGCCGAGGCTCGACGTGGTCAGACCGATGTGGATGTCGAAGACCGGGTTGAACTCACGCTTGGTGCCGGGAGGGCAGTCTTCGAGGGGCGACGTCGGCTGGGTTTGCGCGGGCACCTCGTTCGAGTCGACGCACTTCGGGTTGAGCAGACCGTCGACGAGATCGGGCACGGCGTCCGACAGAATTTGCTGCTTGTCGGCCATCGATCGGGAGTTGTCGATGGCGAGCAGGAGGTCGATCTTGTCGACCGAGCTCTGGGTGAGGCGCTCGATTACCGTGGACGTGGTGCGCGGCTCCACGGGCTCGACGGGTCGATTGA